>DAORAG010000259.1:0-4808 GCA_035344095.1 Cyclobacteriaceae bacterium
ACTCCAACCACAATCCGAGTTCGAGTTGATTTGACGGCAGTATCTCATAATAAAACGTGCGATCGTTAGAGGTATTGGCATTGTTCGTTCCGCCCGCGTTGGTAATGTATTTATCAAACTCACCACGCTTGATGTTTTCGGATCCTTCGAAAAGCAAGTGTTCGAAAAAATGCGCGAAGCCAGTGCGCTCAGGGTCTTCATTCTTTGAGCCCACATGATACAATACCGATACGGCAACGATCGGGGTAGTATTATCCTGATGAAGGATTACGTGCAGTCCATTGCTCAGATCATATTCGATAAACTCGATTTTCGGAGCCTGACCAAAAGCAACAAATGTCGCGACCGTAAAAACTGCAAAAAGTATCCTTCTTAGTGACTTCATAATCCTATCAGGTCTTTCAAAACTTTCTTTGACTGTTCGGGTTCCAGCCGCGGTCCAAATTGCGACACCACCCTGGATGACGCCAGCGAAGCAATTTTACCTGCCTCAGCGTAACTGTGTCCGTGTGTAATGCCATACAAAAATGCTCCTGCAAACATATCTCCTGCTCCATTTGTGTCCACGGCTCTTACTTTATACGGTTCAATTTCAATAAAGGTGTCGCCATCATAGATCAGAGCTCCGTTGGCACCGAGGGTAATCGCAAACTTTTTAGCTACTTCTTTTAATTTTTGACGCGCTTCCTCCAAACTGTCTACCCCTGTAAACGTGAGCGCCTCCTCTTCATTACAGAACAATAAGTCAACACTTGCGCCAATAACCTGTTCAAAATTCTTGTAGAAGTACTTTACCATATTAGGATCGGAAAAAGTAAGCGCGGTGTGCACATTATTCTTCTCGGAGATCTTTTTTGCCTCAATGAGGGCATCTGTTCCCTTAGGACTTGCTACCAAATACCCTTCGAGGTAGACGTATTGAGAGTTTACGATAGCTTGCTCATTTATATGCTCCGTAGTGAGAAAAGAACTCATGCCTAGAAAAGTATTCATCGTTCGGTCGGCATCTGGCGTTGTCATTACCAGACATCGTCCGGAATGTCCCGGAGGACAGTTGTCGTATGTTAGATTGGTGTCTACCCCATTTCTCTTGAGGTCTTCCAAAAAGAATTTTCCAAGTTCATCGTGCGCCACCAGGCAAGTATAGAAGCCACTACCTCCGAACTGATTCAAGCCGATAAGCGTGTTGGCTGCTGATCCACCGGCCGACATTCTGCTCTTTTTCATATCAATCACCTTCATCAACTCAAGCTGCCGCTTTTCATCCACCAGCGTCATCACGCCTTTTTCAATATTATTTTTTGCAAAAAAATCATTGTCTACTTCGGTGACAATATCCACCAAGGCATTTCCCATGCCGTATACGTCATATTTTTTCTTAGCCATAAATAGGTAATTGATTCGAAATGCAAGAATACAGAATTCACCTCGTAATGCCGAAGGCGTTTCTATTTGCCCTTAGGCACAATGTTCAAGGTATGCGTGAACTGCTTAGCCCGGTTCGGGTAATCGGTAATGAACCCATCCACTCCCATTCCCTTCAATGCCAACATCTCAGAAATCTCATTTACGGTCCAGGGAATGACTTTGATTTTCCTTTTGTGAAGAGCATCTACTTTTGATTTGCTCAGTAGCCTGTAGTAGGGTGAATAAATTGCCGGCTCAAATCCAAGAGCCTCAAGATTGTTCTCCACCGATTTCGTGTTCTCAACAAGGGCGGCAAGCCTGATGTCAGGATACTTCTCATGCCAGTACTTCAACACACGAAAGTCGAACGACTGAATGACGACTCTTTCCAATGGCAAGTACTGATCAACAAGCTCATAAACCATATCAGAAAATGTTGCGGGGTCAGGGTGAAATTTATTATCACCCTCCTCATCACTCTTTATCTCAATGTTATAGTCAACCTCGTATCGGGTATAACTTTTGATGTGATCTTCGATTGCCACGATCACATCACTTAACAATGGCTTGGTAGTACTCATTTTCTCTTGTTCAGGAAACCGCTTATTCCCACGCGAGCCGCAGTCGAATTGTTGTACCTCTGCATAAGTCATCTGATAAATATTGTAGCCCTTCTCTTCCTTGGAAGTGATTTCTTCACCGGCAGGGTTCAGACAAATATCTGCCGACATCCACGGCTCATGAGACACAACCAATTTACCATCCTTAGTAACGGCTAAGTCCAGTTCAACCGTTGTAACGCCAGAATCAAGCGCAAGAATAAATGCTGGAATTGTGTTTTCCGGTCTGAGCCCACGCGCACCCCGATGGCCTTGCACATCAAAGGTTGGAAGTTTTTGCGCCAGGGTTTCAGAATAATTTGTCATACTCAGTATGAAAACAAAAACAAGTATCAGCCTCATCCTTCAAAGATAAGACTAATACTTGTTTCTGATCAAAGTCGAAATATCAAGAAATCTTTATCTCCGAATCATATGCCCTCTTCTGCCATTCATCGGATTCAATTGCTTATTCAATGCATAGGTGAACGTAACCATGAAGAATCGTCCCAGGTTATTCGAAGTGCGTTGCTCTAAATAATTGGTATTTGCCGTTTGCACTACGCTTATGTTTCTGTCCAACAGGTTTCTCACTCCAAACTTTAGTTCTCCGCTGTTATTCTTCAGCAAGAATCTGGATACTGAAATATCCAGCAGTGGCAGGGTTTGGCTAAACCCTGTTGTTTGACTGGTGTAGTCCAAAAATCTGAAGTTGGGATTGAATTGATAATTCTTGAGAAATTTCACATTCGCCTCGGCTTCATAAGTTTTATTAAGAAACAATTGATCAGCAACATCAAAGTCGTAGACTGATCGCTGTTGCTGCACTGAAGTACTCAAATCAATGTTCACTTTCTCATCTAATGAATAGGAATAACGAACAGTACCACCCACCGTTTGTCTCCTCACTGTGTTTTCCACATCGTTCAAAAGGTTGATGCCCCGCTGTGAAGTAATATCGCTCATAAGCGTGAACCGGCTTTTTATTTTTTTGATAGGAAACCCAAAATGAACTGACGCATTCACCGACATGTTGTCTCGCACATTAACTGGCTGGGTTGTCCTCACCAGATTGTTGTCAACTCGCTGAGAAGTAGAGATCGCATTCGTGGTATAATCCACGGTAACAAATGAAAACATACTGATGAATGAGGCCGGGTCAAACATTGTGAAGTTTCCTCTGATTTGATGGGAATATCCAGGCCTCAAATCTGGATTACCGACCGAAATGTTTAGCGGGTCGCTATTGTTAATCACAGGCTGTAGTTCCTGAATAGTAGGCTCCTGCATCGAAGTCTCGTAGTCGAGTCGGAAATGCTTGAAATTTGAAAAGTCATAATTGAACCGCACCACAGGAAGAACGTTTTCAAACGTCTTATTGATCTCAACTTCTTGATAGCGTAAATCGCCCGCTAGTGTTGTGTTTTGCCATGCCGCACCAACCATGAGATTGAATTTCCGTCTGATCAGTCGAAGATTTATACCAGGTCTGTTGTACGTATACTGACTTGAGTATTGATTACTTAATAAGGAATCAAAAACGGGCTGACTCCCGGTTGCATCCCAAACTCGTCTGTCTACTTCGTTCTTGTTTACACGATAGTTATAGTTCACCTCAAGGTATTTTCTGCCTCCCAAGGGCTCGGTATAGGAAGCATTGACACCATAGTTGAACGCTTCATTGGATTGTGTGTTGTCCTGAAGAATATTTCTCGTCTCGGAACTACCGGTGTAAAATGAATTAAGTGAGCCGATGTTACCTGTACTTTCAAAGTCATTAAATCCAAATGTCAGGTTGGCAGAAATCGATCTTCCTTTTTTTGCAAAACGATGGCGGTAAAGAAAATCCGAACTCAAATTATATCCTGATCCATCAGTCCTTGTTGTTCGCTCGCTCTCATTTTGCAATACACCATTCGTGTCGGTTGTCTCACTTTGACTAAAGGTAGTATTAGTCGTTTCTGAGTTGGCTGCATTTATTGTGAACTTAATCGAGTTAGCAGAATCAATGCTGTGATCGAGTTGAAGGTTGACGCGTTGGTTATCACTCAAATTCTTCTGGCGGCTATTTTGATTGAAGAGATAGTTGCCGCTCGGCAGGTAATTAATTCTTTCAAGGCTCGTATTCACGTCCTGATCGGTATGATTGAAAAAATAACTCCCTCCTGCCTTTGTGTTATTTGTAAAATCCCTGTTGAAGTTAAGGCCTCCGGCAAAATTGCTCGTAATTCCATTTTGATTGTTCCCCATCGATAGCGGAATGCCATTCAGGTTGTCGCTGTTCAATTGTATACGCATAGTGCCTCCACCGCCCATCATGTTTCGCGATCCCCCGGTAAAGTTCATATACTCATCCAGTGAAAATCCTTGCTCGTTGGTATTGTTTCCCATTCCTAAAAACGAGAGCTGCTTTGTCTTACTGAACTTGTTGATACTCGCCTTTCCTACGTATCGGTCTGCGGTACCGCCACCGGCCATTAGCGTACCAAAAGCGCCATTTCGTTTTTCTTCTTTCAATTCAAGATTGATGGTCTTCTCGCGTTGGCCGTCATCAATGCCTGTAAAAACAGCCTGATCTGACTTTTTATCAAACACCTGAACCTTGTCCACAGCGTCAGCCGGAAGATTTCTGGTTGCCAATTTTGGGTCTCGACCAAAAAATTCGCGCCCATCCACCATCACACGCTGCACTTCTTCACCCTGCGCCTTCACAGTACCATCATTGTCCACCTCGACACCGGGAAGCTTTTTCAAAAGATCTTCCACATTGGCATTGGGTTTGGTTTTAAATGATCCCGCATT
>DAORAG010000260.1:0-4795 GCA_035344095.1 Cyclobacteriaceae bacterium
TTCAAAAGAGCATCTTCGAATAGTTGCGTGTTATGTGGAGGCGTGACGGGGTCAGCATCGTTGGTAATGATCAGTGTCGGCACAGAAATGTTTTCGAATTTGTTTTCTTCTTTGGACACGCGTCCATCATGCCATTGCACCAAAGCAGGAATAAAGGCTTGGAACCACGCTACCCCTTCTGCTAATTCCGGATTCGAGTTCATAAACGCCTGCACATTAGAAGGAGTGTTTTCCGAATATTCCTCATAGGTGGTGTAGCTGAAGAAGGCAGACGCGTTGGCGCCTTTCAGCAGCTTGGCCGGAAATTCTCCAAGCTTTTGAATTGTGAGCGTATCTCTCTCGTTGATGGCTTTAACAAATCGAGGGGCGGTGTGAAAGGCATCGGATCGATAAAAAAGATAGCGGATGAAAAATACTGCGTCCTGTGGGTTTAGGGTGAAGTCACGGTCAAGTAATCGAACCGTGATAGGATTATCCCGAAGCGACTGAATAGCCTGTATGGTTTCACCTCGCAGGTCAGGGTGTTCCTTTTTGCAGGTGGAGTCGGTGGCACAGCTTTCATAAAGTTTGTTAAATGCGCGAATTAAATCTGGAAAGCGTGACTCGAGCGCAGTGTTATTCAAAATGGCGGGTCCGTCCAGAATGGCTGCCCTCACTTTTGGAGAAAAGTACTTCATCGTCATGATGCCCAGTTTGGTGCCGTATGACGTGCCATAGATGTTATATTTTTCGTAGGGTAACGCATCCATCAACGCACCCATGTCCT
Source organism: Cyclobacteriaceae bacterium (assembly GCA_035344095.1). Taxonomy (GTDB): domain Bacteria; phylum Bacteroidota; class Bacteroidia; order Cytophagales; family Cyclobacteriaceae; genus ELB16-189. Next base: position 767 of record DAORAG010000260.1, read on the forward strand.
TCGCATTTTGGGTTGAGTTGTACTTTGACAAATCAATGCCCTTCGCTTTTATCTCGGCCACTTTCTCCTGCATGGCTTTTAGGGTTATTTGCTTCTCCTCTTCTGAAGAAGCATCCGCGGCCATAATGTCAATAAAGGTTTCGCTGATATCAGGAAGTGGTGCTGACCGGCCAATTCCTCTTTGCTCGGCAACAATCAGATCTCCCACATTTCTTGATTCGTGATTTATCCACCGATTTGGAGAACTTAATGATCCACCGGGCGCGGCAGAGAGTATCAAGACAGGGGCTGTATCTGGATTTTTGTTTCGTGATGGGAAGATCGCAAATGCCACTTTGATCGATTTGCCCATCGGCTTATCGTGGTCCTCAGGCACTTCGATGAAGCCGCATTGTGCCTCCCTCGCATTTTCCCAATTTTCCCATGTGGCGCAGTCGCAATAGGTAATAACCTCCTTGTCAGATTTGCATGCCACCATGGCTTGCATGCCAAGTAGGATGATAAAACCAACCCTCGCGACTCGGGTGATACAAGTCTTTCCCAACGAAAATGACATACCAACAATCTATAGAAAATTGTCAGGGAAGGGATGAGATTTTTGTTGAGCGGACAAAATCAACGATTTCAAACGTTTGGATTATGGTATTCGCGTGAATGTAATTTTAAGGTCGCGTGGTACCCACTCATCGTTTACCAAAATCCGATATGTCCATTCATGTTTATCCGGGCTGATTACTTGTAGTGCAGACACTTCCTCGCGATCCTCAAATTCAATCACGTTTTCGTTTTCGACCTCGCCATAGAGGATATGTGGCCCCATGTCTACATTGTAGCAGTTGATGGAGAAGTATTTTTTGGTAGATGCGTTATAACCCAATAGCCCCGTCATCTGCACATTGGAATTGTTAAATGTCTCTTCAATTTCTAAAATCAAACTGTCCATTTTCAAACTGCTCTGGCGAAATCCCTCGCGTATAATTTTGTTTTCAGAAGGTTTAACGATTTGCCATTTGAAATTGCCATCGAGAGATTTGAGAAGGTCTTTTGCCCTGTGCGCATCGTGCTGGCCCCAGGTTGTGAGAATTGAAAAGACAAAAAATGTAATGCTAAGAAGGAGACGTGTCATCCTTAGATTTACGGTGCCCGGTTGCTAAGGTTACCTCCGACTGAAAGTGATTGCTCAGGTTACATTTTTGCTTTATCCAGTTTCAGAATCGTCTGTAGCAAAACACTTGCACCGTTGGCCATGTCTTGTGGAGAAGTGTACTCTTTTGGTGAGTGGCTAATACCATCTTTACTGGGTACGAATATCATTCCTGTGGGCGCTAATCGAGCCATGTCTTGTGTGTCGTGGCCTGCACCACTGGGCATAAACTTGGAGGAAAGCCCCAGATCTTTGGCTGAAGCGGCAATGGCTTCCTGTACACGTTTGTCAGTGATAGCGGGGATGTTTTCATTTAATGATTGATATGAAATTTTTACACCAGTTTCATTTTCAATTTTATCGCCCGATGCCTTGATGGCTTCAAATACGCTCATCATTTTGTCGAAATCGAGGTCACGAATTTCCAATGTCATGTCGACTTTGCCCGGGATCACGTTGGGAGCACCAGGCTCAGCATTTATTTTTCCATTAGTAGCCACTTGACGACCCGGTGTGGTCAGTGCAATTCTGTTGGTTTCTAACACAAATCGGGCAGCCGCCACCATCGCATCCTGTCGCTGATTCATTGGTGTGGTGCCTGCATGATTGGCCTTTCCTTCAAAGGTTACCATCCATTGCTTGATACCGACAATTCCTTCTACCACTCCAATGTTTATTCCCTCCTGATCGAGGAATCCCCCTTGCTCAATGTGTAACTCAAGAAATGCTTTGAATGCACCTTTTTTTCTTGCCACCTCTTTGTATCGCTGAGGGTCTCCTCCTATATCGATCATGCCTTGACGTAATGTTTTGCCGCTGCTACTGAGCAAATTCAATTGTTCATCGTGTAAAATGCCAGCTATTGCCTCGCTGCCCACAAGTCCTCCTTCTTCATTTTGAAAAATGAAAACCTCCAACGGATGATTGGTTGTGATGTTATTTTCTTTCATCAGTTCGATACACTCAATCGCGCCCAGCGAACCCACATCACCATCGTAATTGCCACCACCGGGAACGCTATCAATATGCGATCCGAATGCAATGGGCGGAAGGTTGTTGTTTTTACCAGCTCGTTTTCCAACAATATTGCCAGCAAAGTCAATTGTGACTTCCAGCCCAGCGTTCTTCATTAATTCAATTACATATTTCCTTCCCGCAATATCAGCATCGCTGTAGGCCACCCTGCTGACGCCACCCTCCGGATTGGCTCCAAACTTAGAGAGCTCCTTTATTCTGGTTTCCATACGTTCGGCACTGGCCCTTATTACTTTTTGAGCAGGCAGGGTGGATGAAAATAGCATCGCGAGACAAAGGGCGGATAGACGCATAACGGTTAATAATTCGTGATAATTGGATTCCGGTTTATTGTTCAAATTAATTTAATATCGATACATTCCATAGGTTATAAGTGATCTTGTAGGTGTAATAAAGACATGGGATCGTTGACTAACAGGCCGACAACTACTATTGATGAGCTCTAAAGAATTCTTCAACACATTTGTTAGGGATCAGAAGGCCATAATTACCAAGATTTGCCGGTCCTATTCGGATAGCGAAGAGGATTTCCAGGACCTTTTTCAGGAGGTTGCCCTACAGCTGTGGCGTGGCTATGAATCTTTCCGAAGTGAGTCGAAAGTCTCAACCTGGGTTTATCGTGTAGCGCTCAATGTTTGCCTTACGCATTTCAAAAAAAGGAAGCGAAAACCTGAGACCAGTTCGATTGACAATATGTTGAGGGAGCCTGTTCAAGAAGGAGTGGACCCCGTGCACGAGCAGGTTGCCATATTATACGAGGGGATCAAACAACTTAAGGAGATTGAGCGAGCCATCATTCTGCTGTACCTGGAGGATAAGCAATACAATGAAATAGCAGACATACTTGGAATGACTAGGACTAACGTAGGTGTGAGAATAAACAGAATAAAAGGTCAACTAAAGAAATACATAGATGCAAGAGTTGGACATCAAGGAGATATGGAGGACGCAAGAACTGTCAACGCCTGAGCTTGAAGAGCATCAGCTTGAGCGAATGATAAGGGGCAAGTCGCAATCTATTATGGACAGCCTCAAAAAGTTCACGCGGATCGAACACATTGGAAATATCATCGTGAGCATAGCCATGATTTGCTATTTTCTATATCGCGGTGACTATGGTTTTTCTTTCGCGTTAGTAGTTTTTTTGGGTGCCACTGTGATTTATTATAAAAGACTTTATAACAAACTCTACCGGATACAGCCTAGTGCAGATGTGCATGATTACCTTCTTGTTGTTCATTCTGAGTTGAGAGATTTTGTGAGAAAATACCAGATATCTTTTTCTCTGTTGTTTACTGTTGCGTTTGGGCTTGGACTTTATTTAGGGATAAGAGAAAATCCGAATGCTGATCGATTTGGGGATCCAATTTTTTATGTGAAAATCGCATCCGTTTACCTTGTTTCGCTACTGCTATGCTTCCTGCTGGTCCACGTGATCTACGCGAGTAAGTTGAGAAAGATCAAACAGCTCCTCAACCAGCTTGATCAATTGAATTAGGTCGTTAGCTAATTGTTAAGGCGACTACGAAGGCGTTGGGCGTCAATATTCCCAGGGTCTATTTCCAATGCCTTATTGATGTAGTCTGCAGCTTTCTTTTTATCACCCTTCTGAAAGTAGATATCACCGAACACTACGAGTGGTTTAGCAGAACTATGATTAAATAGTTTAGAAAGCTGATTTGCTTTCTTAATTGCTGATTCAAATTTTCCGAGTTCTGCCTCCATGTGCGCAGCATAGCCTAGCAGAAATGGCATTTTCTTTTGTTTAGAAGACGCTATTTGGTTCAAAGAGTCAAGTGCCGCGGCAGCTCCATAATTGCGATGAAGCACTTCAATGTATTCCGATTTGT
>DAORAG010000261.1:0-4780 GCA_035344095.1 Cyclobacteriaceae bacterium
GAAGGTTTCATGCGCGAGGCCATTCCAGTGGTACGAGTTGTTTCCGTTGCGCTTCTGCTGATGTCGATGGGAACAGTATGGTTGAATGCCATAACGGGTACAGGCAACACAAAAGTGAACCTGATGGTGGAGTCTGTAACGATAATTTTATACTCCGTTTACGCCTACGTGGTACTTGAGATTCTACAGATGGATATTACGTGGGGCTGGGCCAGTGAGTGGGTGTACTGGTCCACCATGTTTCTACTTTCTTATTTGTATCTCAAGTCAGGAAAGTGGAAGGGCAAAGAAATCTGAAACAACTTAGCAAATACGCGGTAGTTGCTCACCCGTCAGCATGCTTACCACTCTCTTCCCGCTGATGCGACTAAGCATCACCACCTTGCCGGGATGGTCTTCTACCACCTCACCGATCACAGCAGCTTGCTTCCCAAATTCATGAAGATGAAGAATACGCAGGGCCTCGTCCGCCTTGTCGGCCGGCACTACTGCAATGAAAATCCCTTCATTGGCAACATAAATCGGGTCCAATCCCAGCAGCTCACATGCTCCCTCCACTTGTTCTTCGATTGGTATTGAGGTTTGTTTTAAAGTGATGCCAAGTTTGCGTTGTTGGGCAATCTCGTTCAGGACTGTGGCCACGCCTCCGCGTGTGGGGTCACGCAGGAAGCGCACATCTTCTCCCAACTGATCCAGTAATTCTTTCACCATGTGGTTCACAGCACGGGTATCGCTCTGAATACTCGTCTCAAATTCCAATCCTTTCCGTTTGGACATCACCGCCACACCGTGCGTGGCTACATATCCACTCACAATGATTTGATCCCCCGCCTGAATGTTGTTCACGTGAACATTGGCTTGAGGGTGGATCATCCCCACACCGGATGTGTTGATGAACACACCGTCTCCTTTTCCTTTTTCCACCACCTTGGTATCACCCGTCACGATCTTCACTCCAGCCTTTTCGCTTGCCTGGCGAATGGATAGAAGGATGTCCCAAAAATCCGTCATTGGTAAACCTTCTTCCAGGATGAAACTAAGAGAAAGGTATTGCGGAATGGCTCCGCACATCGCCAGGTCATTCACACTTCCGTTGACAGCCAACTCTCCAATATTACCACCAGGAAAAAACAAAGGTGAGATTACGTAGCTGTCTGTGGTAAACGCAGTTTTTCCCTCCAGGTGAAAAATGGCTCCATCATGTTGTTGATCGAGCAGCTCATTTTTTAAGACATTAAACACCCCCGACTCCAACAGGCGGTGGGTGAGCAATCCTCCACTTCCATGACCCATGGTAATCACGTCAAAATCCAATTTTGGAAGTGGGCAATTCAAGGCTATTGATGGGCGAACTTCTGTGCTCATAGTACTTCTTCTTTCATGCCCGCATACTGGTAATAAGCCGCGCACGCGCCTTCGCTGCTTACCATAGGCGCGCCTAGCGGATGTTCCGGTTTACATTTCGTGCCGAAGTTGGGGCATTGAAATGGTTTCTTCAATCCTTTCATGATGGCGCCTGAAATGCAATCCTCATTTTCTTTAACAACCATTTTTTCAAGTTGGAATTTTAGCCGCGCATTAAATTTCCTGTAGTCGTCTTTAACCTCGTATCCACTTTTCGGAATCTCTCCGATACCTCGCCAGGTGCGGTCTGAAATATCAAATACCTCACCTATCGCTTCGCGGGCAAGTTTGTTGCCGTCACGATGTACCACCCTCGCGTATTGATTTTCCAACTTGGCCACGCCCTTCTCCAGCTGCATCACCGCCATATAAATTCCTTGCAAAAGATCCACAGGCTCAAAGCCTGTAACCACAATGGGTACTTTATATTTTTCAACAATAGGATCATACTCATCCATGCCCATGATGGTGCACACATGTCCCGCTGCCAGAAAAGCATCAATCTTATTTTCAGGGTCACTGAGAATAGCCTCCATCGCGGGTGGCACCAACACGTGCGATGCCAGGATGCTATAGTTACTAATGTTTTGCTTGTGCGCCTGCACAACAGAAAGTGCGTTGGCAGGAGCAGTGGTCTCGAACCCTACTGCAAAGAAGATTACCTCTCGATCCGGGTTTGTTGCTGCCAACTGGACTGCCTCCAAAGGCGAGTACACGATGCGAACATCAGCGCCTCGGGCCTTCGCTTCCAGTAAACTTCTTGATGATCCTGGCACACGAAGCATATCGCCAAAGGAACACAGGATAACCTCGGATCTTTCTGCCAGCGCGATCGCCTCATCAATTATAGAGAGAGGTGTAACACAAACGGGGCAGCCGGGCCCGTGAACCATCGTAATCTCAGGAGGCAACATGTCGAGAATTCCGTTTTTGACGAGACTATGCGTCTGCCCCCCGCAAATCTCCATGATCGTCCACGGCCTGGTAACTACCTTGCGAAGTGCCTGCAGGTAGCCCTGCGTAATTTCTTCATCGCGGTATTCACTGAGATATTTCATAGTCTTTCCCCGGGTGAGTTTTGAAGCTCTTCCAGCTCACCAATTTTCTGTATATAATCAAATGTCTTTTTTGCCTCCTCTTCATCCACAATGGAAATAGCCACTCCTACGTGTACCAGCACATAATCCTCAATTTTAGCTTCAGGCACCATCGAAAGATTAACCTCTTTGGTGATGCCACCAAATGACACTTTTCCGACCCGGAATGTCTCATCGAGTTGGCCACTGATTGATATGATCTTACCGGGTATTGCCAGGCACATAATTTTCTATTTTAACACGACTTCAAATTCTTCCGGCACCTCTCCTTTTGAGGCCTTCTTGTTTTGCACATGCAGAAAGGCCAATTGGCCAAAACCAATATTCTCATCATTGGGAGAAAGCTGCTGATGAAAAAATAACTCAAATTGGTTTCCCAATTGTTGCTCAAGCATGTCTACCAGCAGTGCATTCTGAAAGACGCCTCCGCTAAACGCAATCTTCTTCGATCTTTGTCGGGTTGCCACCAGTGCCACCCAGTCGACCAGCGTAAGATGAAATTGATAGGCGATTTCATGACGTGAAACTTGGTCTTGCAGGTTTGCAATCACGTTTTTAATGATCTCATCGGTAAAGGGCTCATGTTCATCAATGGTCCATGGTGATAGGTTTAGACCTGCTTCGCGGCTTGCCAATGATTCGAGCAATAGCGCGGCTTCTCCTTCATAACTTGACTGATCACAAACCCCTAACAGCGAAGCCACAGCATCGAACAGCCTTCCCATACTTGATGTTTGGGGCAATTTGTCCTGATTCAGTATTTTCCTATACAATTCCCATTCTTTGGATGAAAATTTTGGCCTCAAAAGCGCCTCAGCCTCTTTCCTTCTTCCTGCCAACGACAATGCACTGATACGAGGCTCAAGAGACATCTTGTCTCCCAACAGATGGTCGAAATAGTCCAAGTGCCCAATTCTCTCGATGTGGTGGCTTTTGTAAGTGAAAAACTCTCCGCCCCAAACCGCCTTGTCTTCTCCCCAGCCGGTACCATCCCAAATCACACCGAGTGTGCCTTCTTTGTCCTCAAGTAATTTATTCTCTGCCAACACAGCGCAGAAGTGTGCTTGATGATGTTGGATGGATTCAAGTGGTACCCCCAGGTCTTCGGCAATCGACTTCCCTAATTCTGTGGAGAAGTAGTGTGGATGTTGGTCAACCAGGATCCGACTTGGTCTGGCCTGCTGCAATGCCAAGAGGTGACTCAGGGTATGGTGGAAGGCATGTTGTGTGTCAAATGACTCCAGGTCACCAAGGTATTGGCTCACGAAGAGCCTCCCTTCATCATTCAGTGAAAATGCACTCTTCATATCGCTGCCCATGGCCAATGCAGACGCTGGCTCATCAAAGGGTCGTGGCAAATATGTAGGGGCGTATCCCCTCGACCTCCTCAGAAAAATAGACTTTCCTGATGCTGCAAATTGAACAACACTATCATCCTGAGGCACGACAATCTCCCGATTGTGCAGCAAAAAGTAGTCGGCAATGCCGTTAAGGTCTTCTATCGCTTTTTCGTTTGTATATACAATGGGAGATCGACTCACATTGGCACTGGTCGCAATCAGCGGACGGCCGAACTTACTTGCCAGCAACTCAAACAATGGAGCATAAGGCAGCATTACGCCCACCTTATTTAAGCCTGGTGCAATCTGCTCGAGCGGCAACTTTGAGCCTAAGTATGGCCTCACTGCCAGCAGAACAATAGGACTTTCCTTGCTGGTCAATGTCTTCTCCTCCACATCACTGACGAAAAGATCTCGTTTTATCATTGCGAGATCCGGATAGAGGACCGCAAAAGGTTTGGTCGGACGATGTTTTCTCTCACGCAGCATCCTGACTGTGGCGGAATTACTTGCATCACACATTAGTAAGAAGCCACCAATTCCCTTAACTGCGACAATTTTTCCCCTTCTCAGCAAATCCACAGCGTCTGCGACAATTGATTCTTGCGTGAATTGTAAATTCTTGCCTTCCGCATCCACAAGTGACATTTGGATGGCACAGTCTGAGCAAGAATTGGTTTGCGAGTGGTGTCTCCGGTCGAGCGGATTATGATATTCGTTGTCGCAAGGCGAACACATAGTGAATTTATTCATCACGGTGTTCTCCCGGTCATAGGGAAGGCGTTCCATGATAGAATACCTGGGTCCACAATTCAGACAAGTCGTGAAAGCATAGTGATACCTTCTGTTGGCGGAATCGTGCAATTCCTGCCGACAGGGTTCACACATTGCCAGGTCTGGCGTGACCATGAGGGTTGGTTTTGCATCAGCTGTACTCTC
>DAORAG010000262.1:0-4760 GCA_035344095.1 Cyclobacteriaceae bacterium
ATTTCTCCTTGATGTTTTCAAGAATTTCCATCGTTTCCTCAACGGTGGTAGAGTCTACCATCACCATCTGGAACCTTCTCGCCAACGCGCCATCTTTTTCTATATACTGTCGGTACTCGTCCAGTGTGGTCGCTCCGATACATTGAATTTCTCCTCGCGCCAGGGCTGGCTTAAACATATTTGAAGCATCCAGGGAACCTGAAGCTCCACCGGCACCCACGATAGTGTGAAGTTCATCAATAAACAGGATGACATCGGCAGATTTCTCAAGCTCATTCATCACTGCTTTCATACGCTCTTCGAACTGACCGCGGTATTTTGTTCCGGCAACCAGCGATGCGAGGTCTAGTGTAACCACGCGTTTACCAAACAACACGCGAGAAACCTTCTTTTGTATGATTCTCAAAGCAAGGCCTTCAGCGATTGCTGTTTTACCTACCCCGGGTTCACCAATTAATATTGGATTGTTCTTTTTTCTGCGGCTAAGAATCTGAGCTACGCGCTCAATTTCTTTTTCACGTCCTACTATAGGATCGAGCTTATTGTCCTCGGCAAGTTTCGTCAGATCCCTGCCGAAGTTATCCAGCACAGGCGTGCGGGATTTCTCTGCGCCTTTTTTCTCCTTGCCTGACCCAGCACCTGCGCTGGCGCCAAACATTTTTGAAGAGTCTTCATCTGGATCATCAGTATCCGATGAAGCTAGTGGTTGATCATTTTGATATTCAAGCATTTCTTTTACAACATCATAAGCCACATCAAACTTATTGAGTATTTGTGTAGCGAGATTGTCGGGGTCACGAAGGATCGAGAGCAACAGGTGCTCGGTGCCAATCAATTGCGCCTTGAATATTTTTGCTTCGAGATAAGTGATTTTCAACACTTTTTCTGATGCCCTGGTCAACGGAATGTTTGCCAGGTTTTTAACGTCATGAGTTGCAGTGCTTTTTGAAACCTTTTCAATTTCGCCCCTCAGTTCATCCAACGGTACTCCCAATTTCTTCAACACGCCTACAGCCACACCTTCCCCCTCGCGAATCATTCCCAATAGAAGGTGCTCGGTACCGATGTAGTCGTGTCCTAGTCTTAATGCTTCCTCCCGGCTAAGTGAGATTACTTCTTTTACCCGGTTAGAAAATTTGGCTTCCATATTAAGCGTTTCCTTTAGTGTAAATGTAAAGTATTAGGGCTGATTATTCAAAGCGAGATTTTGTTACTCATTGCCTTGATAATCAAGCCATTTTCTACTGATGTATACGTTAGAAAACAACGATCTATTTTTAAATGTTCAAATACCCCGGGTAGAGGACAGGAGTATTTGCCGTGCGTTGGGTCCTTCGCAAAACAACAAGTCGATAAAGCTCAGATTAGTCACAAACTTATTGCCAAAAACCTGGACATAGGGAACCGGTGAGAAGAAACTTCGCATTGTGTATGAAATTTTGGGGTTAATCGCGGAACGAAGGTCTGTTATTCCTTTTTCGGGAACTTTTACATATGCCGAAGTTTCAGACAGTTTTACGTCTAGCCGTGCCGATTGCAGACAGAATGACAGCAATTCAAAATTGAGATCAAAAAGGAAATCGTGACGCTTGAAAATTATTTTCTCCAATGCCGGTCCATAGTGATCGAAGAATGGCGCTTTGCCATAGGCTGATCGTATGGCGCGCCAGTGAAGGCTTTGCCACTTGCTACGGTGATCTATTTTCACTTCACTGATTGAAGCTTTGTTGTGTTTGGCAGTTACAGGAATAACCAATTTCAAAATGCCGTTGGAGGTGTTGATGATACACCTGTTTCGAAAGCTTTGCTTTACATAATGTTCATGCTTTTCTATTACTACCCTCTCTGAAGACAAAAGCACTGAGAAATACTCAAGTGTGGGAAGGTATTGGAGGTCAATCAATGCCACCATGGTCAGACGTAAATAGAAAAATCACCAAGACCCTGCCGGATGATTTCGGGTGGAGAAACAGTAAAATCAACTACAGTTGATGGAATGTTCCCTCCAAATCCACCATCTATTACCAGGTCAACTTCATTTTTAAAGTCATTGTATATTTCCTCTGGGTCTGTGGTGTATGCTTTGATTGTATCATCGTCTTTTATTGATGAAGTAATGAGTGGGTTACCCAAAGTCGCCACGAGGTCGCGGGGTATGTTGTGATTGGGAATGCGGATGCCAACAGTTTTCTTGTTTACATCCAGAATTTTGGGAACGCGACTACTCGATTCGAAAATGTAAGTGAACGGGCCGGGAAGAGATTTTTTTAAGATCTTAAATATGGGCGTATCGATTCGCTTAACAAACTCAGAGATGTGGCTGAGGTCATTGCAAATGAACGACAAGTCAAGCTTTTGTGGCTTTACGCCCATGATACGGCATACCTTTTCAATCGACTTTTTATTCATCAAGTCGCACCCAATGCCATAAATCGTATCAGTGGGATAAATAATTATTCCACCATTTTGAAGCAGCTTCACCACTTGGGCTATTTTTCTGGGCTCGGGATTGTCTGGATGAATTGGGAGTAAAACTGCCGCCATGAAAAGAGTTGAGAATTCATTTTCAAGGTAGTACTTAATTTAAATTCCAAAAATTTCCCGAACACCCTGAACAACTGATTTCGTATTTTTGCTTTTATATCTAAAGAGGCAAGTAAGGGTGGCAAAGTCAAAGCGAAATTCAAATCTGGAAGTTCCCAAAAAGAAACTCGTGATTTTTTTAGTGGCGTCAACGCTACTGATCACATTCGTTTTTTATGGTTATCAAATAGTTTTTACACCTAACATACTGGTGGACGGAGAAGACCGACTCTTCATCATCAAATCCGGGGCTACGTTCAGAACGGTTCAGGAAGATCTCGGCAGGGGACGCTTTGTGAATGATATGGTGTCTTTCAGTTTTTTGGCAAGGCTCTATGATTATGATAAGTCAATAAAACCAGGCCGGTATCATTTTAGGGGGAATATGACCAACATTGAAGCGATCAAAATGTTGAGGGCGGGTATACAGGAGCCGGTGAACGTCACATTTACCCACGTGCGACTAGTCAGTGAGTTGCCTGCACTAATCACCAAAAATTTAAGTATTTCACCAGATCAATTCAGTCAGGCACTTAACGAGTTTATTGCTACCAACAAAGAGGGCTTCAATGAACACAACATTCTTTGCATGTTCATCCCGAATACCTACGAAGTTTATTTCAATGTGTCGCCCGAAGATCTGGTAGAAAGAATGCATAGAGAATTCAAAGATTTTTGGAATGCGGAACGAAGAGCAAAGGCGGATTCACTGGGACTGACTCCAATTGAGGTTTCAATATTGGCTTCTATCGTGCAGGCAGAGACTGTAAAGGAAGACGAGGCACCAGTAATCGCGGGACTTTATCTGAATAGATTGAAAAGAGACATCCCGCTTCAAGCCGACCCCACACTCGTGTTTGCTGTTGGCGATTTCACCTTGAAGCGTGTGCTCAATGAGCATAAAGAAGTGGATTCTCCTTATAACACCTATCGCCACACAGGACTTACGCCTGGCCCCATCAATATGCCTCGCATTGCTATCATCGATGCCGTGTTGAATGCGGAATCCAACAATTACCTTTACATGTGTGCCAAAGAAGACTTCTCGGGATATCACAATTTTACGGCAAGCCTCAGTCAGCATCTGATCAATGCCAGAAACTATCAAAAAGCGCTGACAATTGAACAGCGAAAGGGGAGGGCACTAAGAAACAACTAATGTATATCTCGGAGACTTCAGTCAGAGTAAGATACAGTGAGACCGATCAAATGGGTTATGTCTACTACGGAAACTACGCGGCTTACTTCGAGGTTGCCCGTGTTGAGAGCCTTAGGCAACTCGGAATGACCTATCGTGAGTTAGAAGAAATGGGTATTATGATGCCGGTGTTGGAGAACAAATCAAAATATATAGCGCCAGCCCTTTACGATGATGAGCTTAAAATAGTGACCACCATTCGCGAGAAGCCTGGCGTGAGAATCCGCTTCGAGTATGAGATATCGAATGCGAAAGGGCAATTGATACATCAGGGAGAAACCTTGTTGGTTTTTGTAAACAAAAATACGGGCAAGCCATGTCGTCCGCCAGAAGCTTTTGATCGTGTACTGGAGCCCTACTTCAAATGAATTTCAAGATCAGAAAAATAATTCTTCGATTTCCTTCACTGATGCTGGTGCGCAGTTGGATGAAAAGCGTGAAATTCAAGAGGCACCATAACATATCTCTTTATCGTTTTATAAAAGTTTTTATCGCCAATATTCAAAAGGACGATCTGGTCAATCGGGCAAATGGTGTGGCGTATAACTTTATTCTCGCGATTTTTCCTGCCATTATATTTCTGTTTACGCTCACTCCTTACGTTGCGCAGTTTTTTCCGCAAGTCAACCGTAACAGCATAATGGAGTTTATGGGTGAGATGATGCCACCCAGTATGTATGAGGTGGTTTCTTCAACCGTTCTTGATATCATCAATAACCAGCGAGGAGGACTGTTAACCTTTGGTTTTATTTTCGCGCTGTACTTGTCCACCAATGGCATGATGGCGTTGATGAGGGCATTCAACGCATGCTACCAAACTGTGGAAAGGCGAAGTGCTATCAGAATGAGAATCACGGCCACAGGGTTAACCTTTATGTTGGCGCTTGTGTTGATTATGGCGGTCGCGCTGCTAATCATAGGACAGCTATTGATTGACTATGTGGCCGAGAATCTTACTGAGTTCAGTAACCTCAATTTT
>DAORAG010000263.1:0-4744 GCA_035344095.1 Cyclobacteriaceae bacterium
TGGTATAGAAGGTGGTGAGGTAGCTGTACACCAGCGCGACCGATGTTGTGCCGTCCACATCATAGTCCCCATAAACGAGAATTTTTTCACCGCTTTTTATGGCTTTGTCCAGACGATCAACTGCGGTCGCCATGTCAGTCATGAGAAAGGGGTCGTGCAGATGTTCCAAAGACGGGCGAAAGAAAAGCCTGGCCTCATCAAAGTTGGTGATACCCCGCTGGGTGAGTATTGTGGAGAGGTACGGATTGACATTGATACGCTTTGAAAGTGCATCAACAACGTCCTGGGGCGGAATAGGCTTCCTGATCCAACGTTTGTCCATACTCAGTTTTGTTCAAAATTAATTGCTCCGGTCTTGCCGGGTTCACCACTTTCTCCGGCCTTTCCTTTTGGGCCCTGTTCACCGTCTTTGGATGATCCTGAACTGATCAGTCCGGCTAGCCCTCCAAGACCCCCATCTCCCCCCAATCCTCCATTACCCCCATAAGTTCGCACCACAAGTTTGTTTCCCAGCCATGCTCTCAAGTCTGGGCACTTTTTACAAGATATTGTAAGGTTGCCACCGTTTGCCCCGTTACCTCCAGGAGCCCCATTTCCCCCTGCGCCTCCGTTACCTCCCTGGCATAATCTCGTTCCGGGGCTACCGCCACCACCAGCGCCACCACGACCACCATCACCACCATCACCTCCAGAAAGTTCAACCAACAATCGGCTTGCAATGGAGAATTGATCAGCATAGATAAACAAGTTAACACCAGGCTTTGCATTGGTTCCCCTCGTCCCGCTTCTGCCAGGTATACCATTTTTACAAGGCCCAACTGCTGTATAGCCGGATACACCTGTCTCTCCATTTTCACCATCTAAGCCGTCTCCTATTATACTGCAGCCATTTCCTATTCTAAAGACCTTGGTATGAATAAAATTATCCGCCTTGGCTCTGTTGAGTATGATACGGGCAGAGTCTTGCATGATCAAAGTGTCAATGACCATAATGTCCGAGTTGGTGAGTTCGTAAGTCGTGCCGGCACGTATGACAAACTTTTCCATTCGCACCTGAGCGTAGGAAAATACTGTACAGAAGAAAAGGGTGCCGCAGCAGAAAAACTTCATCGTTGCAAAAGTAATGTATCGCAGCAAACTGGCTAAAAAAAGAAGAGCAGCGGTGGGCTGCTCTTCAATATCTTAAATGCCTAAATAGTTATTCAGCTTTTTTTGCTGGCGGGTTACCGTCTACCACCCCCTCAAGCACATCCTTAATTTCAACACGTTGGCCATCGCGGTAGGGCACGATCCAGGCGTCAGAAACGCCCATTTCTCTCATGTACTTTTTGAAGGTATCAGCTTCCCAATAATCGCGGAATATACCGATGGTCAACTTTTGTTCTCCCCCTTCTGCAGCTTCGCCACCGAAGTTAGGATTATTCTCAAAGTATTTGGATAGGTCTTTGTTTTTGAAAGCACCAATCTGGACCTTGAATACTACGCCTTTAGAAAAATCCATTGAATTTTTCGGAGGTGCTTCTTTTAGTTTAGACAATTCAGCACGAGCGGCAGTCAGGTCGCCACGCATCCGTGAAATCTGATCTTCAAGTTCTGCAATCTTTGCATCCTTGTCGCTGATCGTTGACTTCATCTGATTGACCTGAGTTCCCAAGGTGCTAACTTGTTTGTCAGCTTCTTGCTTTGCCTCTACAAACGTTTTGAAATTGGCGGGGTTCTTGGCATACTCTTTCGCCCTCTTTTTCCATTCTTTCTTTTCTGCCTTAGAGAGCTGCGCGAAAACTTGCGTGCCGGAAAAAATCAAAGCCAGGCAGAGGAATAATACTCTAGTTTTCATGTTTATATTTTTGTTTTTGGTGTCGATTTGCAGCTTTTTATCAGTTCGTTGAGAGCCGAAATCTTAAACTGGTTTGGGGTTAAATATGTATTAAAAGTAATAAAAAAACTTGATTATGAGCCATTTCGCCCTTTTACCTGTCTTATAACACGACCAACTGGTCAAGGCTGAGAAGTATCAAAGGCCGGAGCCAACCATCTTTTCTGGCTTTACCCACTCATCGAATTGCTCAGAGGTAAGCAGGCCAAGCTCGATCGCAGCTTCCCTCAAAGTCTTATTTTCCTTATGCGCCTTCTTGGCAATTTTGGCAGCATTTTCATAGCCAATATGCGTGTTCAACGCGGTCACCAGCATCAATGAATTCTCAAGATGTTGTTTAACCACAGGTAAATTGGGCTCAATTCCAACTGCGCACTTTTCAGTGAACGAAACGCATGCATCGCCAATAAGACGAGCAGACTGCAGCACGTTGGCCGCAATTACCGGTTTGAAGACATTCAATTCAAAATGTCCTGTTGACCCCCCGATAGAAACTGCAACGTCATTGCCCATGACTTGGGCACACACCATGGTGAGCGCTTCGGGCTGTGTCGGGTTTACCTTGCCCGGCATGATAGATGATCCAGGCTCATTGTCAGGAATGATGATTTCACCGATGCCACATCTCGGTCCAGAACTTAGCATGCGGATATCATTGGCGATTTTCATCAGACTAACTGCTGCGCGTTTGAGGGCTCCAGAAAGTTCCACCATCGCATCATGGGCGGCCAATGCCTCAAATTTGTTTGGCGCAGTCACGAAAGGGCATTTTGTCAACTCTGCAATTTTCTTTGCAACCAGAACATCATATCCTTTTGGCGTATTCAGTCCGGTGCCCACGGCAGTTCCTCCGAGTGCCAACTCACATACCATGGAAAGCGAATTGGTAATCGCACGCATGCTGTTGTCTAGCTGCTGTACATAGCCAGAAAATTCCTGTCCTAATGTCAGCGGTGTAGCATCCATAAAATGGGTGCGACCAGTTTTTACAATCTTGCTGAACTCTTTTGATTTCGCTGCCAATGTTTCACGAAGTCTTTGCATTCCAGGCAATGTGATTTCAGTAACCTGTTTATAGGCTGCGATGTGCATCGCGGTTGGAAATGTATCGTTGGATGATTGTGACTTGTTCACATCATCATTGGGATGCAATACCTTTTTCTCGTCTGTAAGTTTACCGCCATTGATCACATGCGCACGGTAAGCAATCACCTCGTTTGCATTCATATTGCTTTGCGTGCCAGAGCCCGTTTGCCAAATCACGAGCGGAAACTGATCATCCAGTTTTCCTTCCAGGATTTCATCACATGCCTTTCCGATCAGTTGACTTTTCTCTTTTGTGAGTACACCCAACTCTTCATTGGCCATTGCAGCTGCTTTTTTCAGATAGGCAAACGCATAGATGATTTCCTTTGGCATACTTGCTTCAGGACCAATTTTGAAATTGTTTCGTGAGCGTTCTGTTTGAGCTCCCCAGTATTTGTCGGCAGGCACTTTAACCTCGCCCATGGTGTCTTTTTCAATGCGGAAATCCATATGCTTCGGGTTTTATAGGGCTGTAAAAATAGAAAAGCTGGGATGATTTATGCGAACTTTTTCTTTTTCAGCCTTTCACGACCAGACAATCAAATAGAGTTAACACAAGCTACTATCTATTTAGTAACTTCCTTCTCAAGCGCCTTTTCGACCAATTGATTTAAGGATATATTCAAAGAAGCCGATTTGATTGCAGCTTTTCGATGAAGGCTTGGCTTAACCCTAACGTTAAAGCTACCCTTATACTCCTTGTCAGGATCTTTCTTAAGCTTCGCGCAGGTGTCGATGTAGTCATCAACGGCATCTTTGAAATTTCTTTTTAATTTTTGAACAGTATCAGCCTCAAATGTTACCAAGTCATTAATGCCAATGATCTTACCAAAGAAGATTTCATCATCATTACTAAAATCAACCGTTCCGGTATATCCTCTATAGGTCAAGGCGTTTTTCATATCTCTTTATTTTTGGAATCAACGTTTAAATCAACTTTCTCTCCTTCAAATGTTCAATGACTAGTTCGATTGCATAAAGTTTAAGAATCGGTTTGGGGTGCGGTTCGTGAAGAATAATTACACTTTTCGTAGAGTCATTAATAAATTTTCGTCTGGACCCACCACCTTTCAATTCTTTATAACCAAGCTTTGATAAAATACTTTGCAGCTCTTTCCAGGTGAAATCCTTGGGTTTTGCTTTAAGCCGGGCAAGTGCTTTATCGAATTTACTCATTCAGAACAAATGTAACTAAAATTTAGTTGCAAAAATTGGCCGAATGAGCTGTATTGACGTTATTTAGTCACTAAACCGTCAGGCTAAGTTTTCCTACTTCCTTGGATTCTAGTTTAGAAGTACCCATCAGGTATTCGTCAACCGCGCGGGCGGCCTCTCGTCCTTCGCTGATGGCCCACACCACTAGCGATTGCCCCCTTCGCATGTCACCTGCCGCAAATACCTTTTCGACTGATGTTTGGTAGTTAGCGCATTTTACATTCCCGCGTTCATCGTAGGTGAGATTGAGATCATCAAGCAAGCCATTGTGCTGAGGATGCAAAAAGCCCATAGCGAGTAGGGCAAGATCGCAAGGAATTGTCCGTTCGGTCTCTTGTTTTTCATCGAATGTTTGTTTTCCATGATCATCAGTTCTCCATTCTATGTCAACAAGTTTCAATGCTTTCAGTCTTCCGCTTTCATCACCAATGAATTTTTTTGTCACTATCGACCATTCCCGTTCACATCCCTCTTCATGAGAAGTGGACGTGCGAAGGATCATTGGCCAGTTTGGCCAGGGTGTAGACGGATGTCGATCGCGTGGAGGTTGAGGTAATATTTCTATCT
>DAORAG010000264.1:0-4744 GCA_035344095.1 Cyclobacteriaceae bacterium
TTCCGACAAATCCTCCTTTACTTCAAAATACCGTCCTTGGGAGTTGAAGGCTACTTTTACCTGTGGAAATACAGAGTCGGAGGCCATTCGACTAGAGAGGTTTATCAAGAACCAAAAGAGTAGAAAGTTATTAGAGAAACTTATTGATACCAATTTTATCCCAAATGGTGCGCTAGCTCAGCTGGTTAGAGTCCCGCACTTGCGGGATTAATCAGAGGGTCCTTGGTTCAAGTCCAAGAGGGAGAGCATAAAAGCCACCTAAATAGGTGGCTTTTTCATTTTTTATTCTTTTCCACAATTACCAACTAACTGGTCAAAATGCATAGGCGGCAAAAAGTTCTCATGCAATTTCCACTAAATAATTAATAACCTCCGTAAATGTGGAGGATAGGAAATTTGTAGCTTTAATCAGCAATTTTATTATCGCTATGCGGATAGGTTCAGTAGCACAGCTAGAGCAAGTCATTTCTTATCCATCTTTCAAATTCCATTAATTTACCATGAACACTCGCATCACTATTGTTAGATTTTTAAACATTCTAATTGTCTCTGTGCTGGCGGGTGTAAGCCTGGGTATTTGGATCGGATTCAATCCAATGCACTTAACGGTTCAAACATATATTGAGCAACAGCAAAATATGCTTCGCTCACTTAGGGTGTTGATGGTAACCCTCGTGTTCCTTGCCACAATACTTACTCTCATTTCGGCTTTCATGCAACGAAAAAATAAATCAACTTTTGCTTCACTTTTGGTAGCAAGCGGTTTTCTAGTTGCCTGTATCCTCATAACCAGGTTTGGCAATAAGCCAATCGATGATGTGGTTTTGACTTGGGCTTCAACTTCTGTTCCAGACAATTGGACCGAGCTTCGGGACAGCTGGTGGTCGTTGCATATCACAAGAACACTAACCGAAATAATCGCACTCTGTCTTATTACCTGGACAGCAATCAAAAAAACCTCGGACTAAAGATCAAGGCTACATCTCTACTCCTCTTTAATAATCTCCGTAGGATTCATGGAGGCAGCTTTCAAAGATTGAAATCCTGTGGTCAACAAGGCAGCTATTAATGTGAGTGCTCCTACCAGTGCAAAGATCCACCAGCCGATTTCGGTTCGGTAAACAAAAGAACCTAACCATTTGTCCATGACATACCATGCCAGGGGCCAGGCGATGATGTTGGCTACTACAACAAGAACAACAAAATCTTTTGTGATTAACCCTACAATGTCGTGAACGGCCGCACCTAACACTTTTCGAATTCCGATTTCTTTTACCCTTAGGTTCACAGTGTAGGTGGCCAGTCCAAACAGGCCAAGGCAGGCGATGACGATAGCTAATCCCGAAAATGTACTCACCACGGCACCCATGTTTTTCTCCGCTTTGTAAATCTGGTTCAACTCGTCATTCAAGAAGAAAGGAATAAACGGTCGTTCCGGCTCGAACAGCCGCCACGTTTCATCCAGCGCACGAATGGTCGCCATCACATCTCCAGGTCTTACTCTTACGGCAATGTATCCCAGAAAAGAATCAGCAAAACCGATAAACAGCGGACGCACTGTTTGACGTAAATCAGCGAAATGAAAATCATCGACCAGCCCAATGATCGGGTGAGGTTGGCTTCCCCACTGAATGGGTTGATTCTCCCACTGCTTGTCTTTCAATACCTCCAACATTGCTTTATTGATGATGAACGTATTCACGTCATTGGCATTATCTTCATTAAAATCCCTTCCTCCTATAAGATCCACATCAAAAGTCTGGACGAAGTCATGGTCAGTAAATAGCCCGGGTAAGTCTTGCCTGTCGTCATAACCCGGAATTCCAAATGGTCGGTTGGGAACATCGCGTCCGAGAATATCTGAAATGGCACATGCCGCTACCACCTGTGAATTCTTTTTTAGCTCGTTCTTAAAATCAGTTCGCTTTTGTTTTATTGTAGTCCCCTGGATAGGAATCATCACAATTTCGTCCTTGGCAAAGCCGAGGCTTTTCTCTGTAAGAAACTGATGTTGTTGGAAGATGATGATCGTACTAATCACCAGGACCACTGAAATCGTAAACTGCAAGACCACAAGTGATTTTCGGAATAGCGCAGCAAATCCTCCCGTGCTGCTCGTACCCGTAGCCTTCAATATTTTCACGGGTTGATAGCCGGATAGAAGGATAGCCGGATAGAGCCCGGCAACGACACCCAGCGCCAGCACACACAACAAAACAATTACCACAAGATCAGGTTTGATAAGCTGCTCGAGATTCAATTGTGTTTCCACCAAGCCTTCAAACGCAGGAAGGCAAAGCGCCATCAGGCCAAGAGCAAGCGCAAATGACAAAACACACAACAGGATCGACTCGCTAAAAAACTGGGTAATCAATTTTGAACGTGTGGAGCCCATCACTTTCCGCAAGCCCACTTCTTTCGCCCGTTGTGTAGACTGAGCCGTGGTGAGGTTAACAAAATTGATCGAAGCGATAAGTAAAATGAACGCAGCAATGGAAATAGCAATTTGAATTGAACTCTCACTTCGTCCTGGTTCTATTTCCTGGTAAAGGTTAGAGCGAAGGTGAATATCAGTAAGTCTTTGTGTGTGCAGTTCATTTTCATCCCGTAGCCCCTCAGGAAAGTTTTTAGCAACAAATTTCTTGAGTTCATCATTGAAGGTTAGTTCCGTGTATCGTTCTGGCAACAGCACGTACGTGTGCACCGGGTTCCAATACCAGCCCGTCCAGCCCCACTGATTGCCGGTAGCCTGGAAGATGTCTCCGATATTGAGCAGTGGAATCAAAAAGTCAAAATGAAAGTGAGAATTGGAGGGCACATCTTTCGCCACACCTGTTACGGTAAGTTCCAGGGCATTCTCCAACTCAAGCGTTTTTCCCATCGGGTCAGCGTCACCGAAATATTTAGTCGCCATTGATTCTGTGATCACGACAGACTGAGGATTCTTGAGTGCTGTCTCAGGGTTTCCCTTTACCAACGGAAATGAAAAAATGCGAAAGAAAGTGGTGTCTACGAAAAATACTTCCTCTTCATAAAATCCCTTTTCCAATTCCTCATAGTTGATCAAAGGAGATTTTTGCCAAGCCTTATACATCCGTACGTTAACCACGTCAGGGTAATCGGTTTGCAAAGCTGGCCCTGCCGCCCAAGGCAAGCTGGCAGAATGCTCAATCACGACACCCTGTGCATCTTTTAGTTTCTGGGCAATTCTAAATATCCTGTTGGCATTAGTATGAAAACGATCATAATTGTTTTCGTTGATCACAAACAGGGTCAACAATAAGACACAGGCTATTCCCAACGCGAGACCAAACACATTGATGAAGCTGTACAGTTTGTGTCTTGAGAAATTTCTCAGAGCAATTTTGAAATAGTTATTCCACATGGTGAAAGAATTGAATGAATGGATCTGATATCGTTTTCGGTTTCGCCACTTAAGCGAAAAAAGAACTTCATAAATAAAAAGCAACTGGGCTTTCAAAATGCCAATGCGTGATTGTCGAGCAAAAAATGCTTCATGGAGATCACCTTGCACTTCATCAAGTATGGAGGGATCACAATACCACTCGAGCATCCTATCGGCCCATCGGGGCGGGGCATTGGGAATCTTTCTTTTCATTTTACAATGCTGGTGGCAGGTACCATGTTCCACAACATCATACGCGACTCCTTGGACTCGTTGAGTGCACGCAGTCCAAGCTTGCTAACAGTATATATTCGTTTCCGCTTACCACCACGAACAGGTGAGGCATCACCCAACACTGATTTCACCAGCCCCTTGTCCTCCAAGCGTTTGAGCACCGTATGTACAGCGGGTATTGATATGGTCTTATTCATCTTCTCGAAATAAGCATCAGCAATCGAAACCCCATAGGCATCGTCATTCTTCAAGATGAGTATCAGCAGGAGGATGGTTTCTTCGAGACTACCGAGTTGTACACTCATTTTATTAACATTTGTAGATAATATACGCAAATTATTTGCAAATGTTATCTTGGCAGCCAAACGCTCAAATTGCGCAATAGAAGGCAAATGACCCCTCTCGAAATTGTGGACAAACTCCAACTGAAGCCTCATCCTGAGGGAGGTTTTTTTAGAGAAATCTATCGTAGTGAAGGTATCATCCCTAAAGACGCATTGGGCACGTCTTTCCCGGGAGATCGAAACTATTGTACTGCCATTTATTTTCTATTGACCCATGAAAATTTCTCCGCCTTTCATCGAATAAGGCAAGACGAACTTTGGCATTTTTATTCCGGTGATCCACTACAGGTACACGTGATTGACAAAAACGGACTATATGTGTGCCATGAGGTTGGCTCCGATATTTCAACAAGCCAGGCGCCACAATTAACAGTTCCCGCAGGCTGTTGGTTTGCATCTGGCGTGAAGCCAGGCGGGAAGTTTTCGTTGGTAGGCTGTACGGTTGCACCTGGGTTTGACTTTGCTGACTTCGAACTTGCCAACAGAAGTGAATTGCTCCAAAGTTATCCGCAACATAGCGATGTGATCGAAAGATTTACCAGGGTGGCCAAATGAGAAGTTCAACTGATTTCCGTCAATCGCTGAGACAAAACCCATACCGATGGTCGGTCGGCAAAACTGCGATAACCATTGTTGGGGGGTTGGCGATCGCCACGGTTGTAAGTCTGATCAAGGTTTCATTGAGATATGACGCTAATGAATCAGAACGATGGTGGTTATATTATTTCAATGAGCAGCTGATTTCCTGGGGACAATGGGT
>DAORAG010000265.1:0-4743 GCA_035344095.1 Cyclobacteriaceae bacterium
AAAATGCTCCAAATGACTTGGTCTATATTGCGGGCAGTTTTTGCAAATGAAACTTGTCCATCAAGAAAGGCCCGATTGTCGGCCTTTTTCTTTTTATGCAGTCTAATAACTCCCCATATATTTCCTTATAAACCACTCAAGGCTAATCAATCCCAGGAGTAGGAAGAAAACCAATTTGAGATTGATCAGAGGATTGAAAGATTCTTCAGAATGAATTCTGCTGCTTGCTTTCAGTTGGGAGAAATCCTGTTCCAGTTGGGTCAGGTTTTCAGCTTGATAAAACTTACCCCCGGTATTTGCCGCCCACTTTCGAAGTAAATTAAAGTCAGCAGTCAGGTTTTGTGATTCAATATTTTGCTCCGACACTAAGAACTCTCCCCGCACCGTCTCTCGCGCACCATTAAGTTCCGTGCTGGCTCTGAATTGGTAAACACCTTGAACCAAACCTCCAATGCGATAGCGCGAGTTGCCAGGGCTTGTAACATAGCTGTACTCAAAGTTCTCCCCCGACTCACTAGTAAGGTTGATATCAATTTTGTGACCATACACCTGCTCAAAAAGGTCGTTGTAAACCTGGCTTTCGAATTCAACTGGCTCGGATGCTGTGAACTCATTTTGAATTGGAAAACTTCTAAACTTTCTTCTATCCTCTCGGGTGCTCAGGTATTGAATCAGCTTTGAAAAAACATCGTCAAAGGCTTCTGTCTTTTGCGTCTCTGCAAATTCATCCATCCTCCATCTCCACACTCCGTCTCCCGTCATAACCGCCATTTTTTGATCGTTTTGTGTCAATGTGAAAAGGAACGGCCGATCGGTAGCAACTCTTCCGATTCTCTGAAATAACAACACGCTTGCGTTGGAGGGATAGGTAAACTTACCGAAAGGAACGTTGACTGGAGGATATCGGGCGAAAACAGAATTCATATTTTCTGAAAACCCAAAGTCTTTAAAGTTGGCATTGATAATAGGTGTCACTGCATCCCACTGTCCTGGTGTTTCATAAGTCAACGGGATTCCATTCGCGGCCAGCTGACGAAGATTTGATCGCTCACCAAGTGTTACCAGCATTGAAACACCACTCTCCATCATCGACTTGAACAATGACACTGTCTTACCAGAATAATCGATCGCCTGATGAAAAATAACCAAATCTATGTTTTCACTCTTCAGCGCATCGGCTGGCGCGTCCTTTACACCGGGTATATGAATGATAAATTCATAATTCGCATTTTTTTCAACGACCGAGGCCAGTGTCTTGATATCTGGATGTGGAGCAGGGGCAACCAGAAGTATTTTTTTCTTTCCCTCCACCACCTCAATAAAAGCACTTGCCGAATTGTTTTTTTTGTTGCGTTCTCCACTCAGCTGATCAATCACAACGTCTATTCGCTGCAAGCCCTTTTCACTGGCATCGATCTGAAAATCAAAATCTATTAGGGAACGACCCCCAGAATTCTTTTGATCTCGTGCTACCAGTTTTCCCTTTCGGTACACAGAAGCCCTGATGTCCTGGTTTTGCAACCCATGAATCATTACTTCGGCTCTGAGAGGAAATTGATTACCCTCGTAGGCAATTTTGTTGTACAGCACATTTCTCAACACTACATCTATCCGCTCAGTGGTATCTCCAATCCCAACAGTATAAACTGGCATTCTCGTAGGTGAGTAAAGTGGCGAACTTCCTGAATTGTAAATCCCATCGGAATACACAACAACGCCAGCCAGATTCTTCCCTTCATATTTTCCTACAATATCTCTCACGGCACCATTCAGATCAGAAGTTGGCTGATCAAAGTGAACTTCATTTTGTGGTCCGTCCAGGGTGTTCACCTCAACATCAAATCCGTTGGATCGAAGTTTGTCTATGCTGTTTTGAATGCCGTCCCATGATTCTTCCCACTTGAGTGAGTCTACAGCTTCACGAATAGAAGTTGAATTGTCGATCAGAAATACCAACGAAGGCCTTTCGTATTCATTAATCGTGAGCTTTAGAATCGGACCAACGAGCAGGAACGCAAGGAAAAATACAAGAACTGTCCTGAGTGCAAACAGAAGTCGATTTATATTCTTACCCCAGGAATTTTTTGCTTGATACAACAGGTAGGCGTATAGTAATCCCAGCCCAAAACACAGTAGGACAAAAGCTGGTGAGTACTCAAATAAAAGGCGTTGTTGATCCACTTAATAGTCGTATTTCTTACCCCACAATTTCTTCAAATAATTTCGCAACTCCGCCTCACGTGGATTTTGTCCGGGCTCGTAGAATTTTGTGCCCTTTAGATCATCTGGCAAGAACTCCATGTCTGCAAAATTATCCTGATGGTCGTGCGCATATTGATATCCTTTGCCATAGCTCATGTCCTTCATCATTTTAGTAGGCGCATTTCTAATTGCTAACGGCACCGGAAGGTCCCCGGTTTCGTTGACCACTTGTTGTGCCTTGCCTATCGCCACGTAGCTTGCGTTACTTTTTGGTGACGAGGCAAGGTAAATTGCACATTGTGACAATATTATTCTTGATTCAGGATAGCCGATCATCGTCACGGCCTGAAAAGTATTCGTGGCCAATACCAGTGCAGTTGGGTTCGCGTTACCTATATCTTCTGAAGCAAGGATTACCATTCGTCTGGCGATGAACTTTACATCCTCACCACCTTCAATCATCCGGGCAAGATAGTAGACTGCCGCATTGGGGTCACTACCGCGAATGGATTTTATAAAGGCTGAGATAATGTCGTAGTGCTGCTCGCCACTCTTATCGTAGATAGCAATTCTCTTTTGTGCAACATTGATCACCAACTCATCAGTAATAATCACATCGCCTGAAACGGAGTCAGATAATAGCTCAACAAGATTTAACAATTTGCGTGCATCGCCTCCAGAGATATTAAGCAAGGCCTTGTGTTCCTGTATCCTAATATTTCTTTGTTTGAGTTGTGGATCACGCGTTATTGCATCATTAACCAATTGCAATAAGTTCTCTTCAGAAAGCGCCTTCAAGGTGTAAACCTGACATCGGGACAGAAGGGCACTGTTCACCTCGAATGATGGGTTTTCAGTAGTAGCACCGATCAACGTTATCGTTCCTTTCTCGACTGCCCCCAGCAACGCATCTTGTTGTGATTTGTTGAACCGATGAATCTCATCAATAAAAAGAATACTCTTTCCGGATCGCTTTGCGAGATCAATCACCTCGCGTACATCTTTCACTCCGGCACTTACCGCGCTCAGCGTATGAAATGGTCGCTTTACTTCATTGGCAATGATATTGGCAATAGTCGTTTTGCCTACCCCGGGAGGTCCCCACAAAATCATCGAAGGCACATGCCCTGAAACAATAGCATTTTTTATGATTCCATTGTTCCCTACCAAATGCTCTTGCCCAACCAATTCATCCAGTCGGGTGGGTCGCATTCGTTCAGCAAGAGGTATTTGGCTATTTAGTAGCAAAATTGAAGAGGTTCAATCGTGACCCGGAAAAATGTCTTGTAAGTATTTTTGAATCAAAAAGATAACTTCTTAAAAACGTCAGTCGCCTTCTCCAACATCCTATCATCAAAATCAAGGTGAGTCACCATTCTGATTTCTCTTGGCCCAAACTTCAAAGCCTTGATGTTTTCATCTGCTAATTTTTGAAGTACACTTTCAGGTGTCACCGACTCCTTCATGGAAAATATCACAATATTGGTATCTACTGGCATTACGGATTCCACCCAACCCAGCGAGGCAATTACTTTACCAAGCTCACGCGCTCGCACGTGATCATCTTTAAGTCTTGTTATGTGATTGTCAAGTGCATAGATTCCGGCTGCTGCCAGGTATCCGGCTTGTCTCATCCCTCCTCCAAACACCTTCCTTATCCGCCTTGCTTTCAGTTCATTTTCTTTTTTGCATACCAACACAGAGCCAACAGGTGTTCCCAGTCCTTTAGAAAGACAAATGCTAATCGTGTCGAAAAGTTTTCCATATTCCTTTGGGTCATCTCCCGTCTCGGCAATGGCATTAAAAAATCTTGCTCCATCCAAGTGCATGCTCAAGCCTTTACCACGACTGAACTCGCTAACTACTTTAATTTGATCAATCTGATAATAACTTCCCGCTTCACGGACAACTGTGTTCTCCAGTGCAACAGTAGACGATCTGGCCTGATGTGGATCATTATAATTATTGATGTTCTCCTCTACATCCTTTACAGAGAGGCGTCCCCGATCGCCATCGATCAGCCTTGAACTAATCAGGCTATTGCCCGCCAATCCGCCTCCTTCATATTTATAAATATGTGCTCCTTTATAGCAGATCACTTCATCATAGGGCTGAGTAAGAACCTTTATTCCGATTTGATTTGTCATGGTACCTGATGGGCAAAAGATACCGGCATCCATACCCAGAAGAGAGGCGCATTTTTGCTCCAGTTTTTTTACGGAGGGATCCTCTCCAAATACATCATCCCCAACTTCAGCTGTCATCATTGCATCATGCATGCCAGGCGTGGGTTTAGTTACCGTGTCGCTTCTCAGGTCGATTGTCATATTTTCATTTTTAGAGAATTGAAAATTACAAAATTAGACCTGTATCGTGACCCGAAATTCCATGGCCTGTGATAATCATCGCAGCCCATTTGGTTTTTAGCCACAAGGCCTCTACTTTTGTCCTCCTAAAATCGCGGGGTGGAGCAGTTGGTAGCTCGTTGGGCTCATAACCCAAAGGTCGCAAGTTCGAGTCTTGCCCCCGCTACTAAAAAAG
>DAORAG010000266.1:0-4738 GCA_035344095.1 Cyclobacteriaceae bacterium
TTACCTGGGTCGAAGGCTTCATCACAAAATCTGCGTAAGCGACTTGAGATATGCGCTTGTGGGAGGAATTAATGTGGCGAATCACTACAATGATCTTCCCAATAGTCCTGCTTGGCTGGACTTTGCATTTGGTGTCGAAGGCGAGGTAGTAGGCGAACTGTTTGTGCTTTGCCAAAAAACATGGAACGGTTTTCAGCCATTGAAAAAAGTTCCCCCGCTGAGGAACCGCCCTGTATTTGCAATTAGGAGAGGGGATAAAAGTGCCGTGAGGATGAGGAGAAATGATTGGGTGAGGAGAAAGCAGGAGATATCAAGGAGCTATCTGGAAATGTTTAATAACTCCAGGTCTCATATTATTCTGTTGTCCAGCTACTTTCTGCCTGGGCGAATTTTCAGGCGGGCCTTGGGACGCGCCAGAGAAAGAGGAGTGACAGTAACTGTGATAGTGGCTGGAAAATCAGATGTTAAAATTTCAAAGTACGCTGAGCGTTTTATGTATGAATGGATGTTGGTTCGTGGTATCAAAATCCTTGAATACAATAAGACGGTACTTCATGGTAAGTTGGCGATCTGTGACGATGAGTGGATAACACTCGGATCTTTTAATGTAAACGATATAAGTACGTATGCCAGTGTTGAGCTGAATCTTGATGTTAAAGATGCGACTTTAGTTCGCGAAATCAGGGAGGAGATTGAGTCACTATTATCAAATCATGTACAGGTAGTTGATGAAAGTTACATGGCCAGTCACACTACCTGGCTCACAAGATTTCTCCAATGGAGTGCTTTCATGAGTATTAGAATACTTTTTTATTTTTTCACTTTTTATTTCAAACAGGAGGAGCGAACGGAGTGACCTCCTTATTTTAGAAACAGATCAAGGAGCAAGACACCAAAAAGTCCGAGTAAAGACATAATCGACTCCATCATGGTCCATGACAAGAAAGTTTTCTTAAGAGAAAGCCCGAGATATTCTTTGAACATCCAAAACCCGGTGTCATTGATGTGGGAGCCAAAAATACTTCCAGCGCCAATTGACAAAACCATTAGCTCAGCTGAGGTTTGGGTGGCTATAACAAGAGGTGCCACAATTCCCACCGCTGTCAGACCGGCTATGGTGGCAGATCCCAGCGTTACTCGCAATAGAGCAGTCACCAGCCAGCCAAATAATAGTGGATTGATGTTCCAGTTTCTACTCACTTCAGTGATGTAGCTGCCGGTGCCACTGTCGATCAGAACTTGTTTGAGTACGCCACCTGAGGTGATGATCAGTAGAATCATGGCTATTCCTGATATGCCTTCAGCGGCCCAACCCATGACCTGAGGCGTAGAGTATCCCAGTCTTATCCCAAGAAAGTAAATTGCGAGAAGTGAGGAAGCAAGTAGCGCAATGGTGGGATCGCCAAGAAAGAGGATAAGGTTGATATACCAGGTTGAATCAAAATACATTTTGATGAAGACTGCCAAAGTCATCAACACTATGGGTAGCAAGGCAATGATGAAACTTGTGCTGCGAGCCGGAGTAAGTTCGATACCGGCTTCCTCGTTGGCGTCAGTATTGTGATCGTTTAGTTTTTCCTTTCTGAAAAACCATGCGAGAGCTGGGCCCGAAATGATTGAGAGTGGTACAACCAGTATAAGTCCATAGAGTAAGGTGAGTCCCAGATCTGCATTGAGGCTATCCACTAAGACAACGGGTCCCGGATGTGGAGGTAGAAAACAATGTGTTGCAGAAAGGGCAGCAGCCATGGGGATGGCGACAAACAATAGCGGCACACCTGCAGTTTTAGCAACTGAAAACACCAGAGGGATCAGAATGACAAACCCAGCGTTATAGTATAGTGGTAAGCCAACAAGAAAACCTGTAATTAGTACTGCCCACTGCACATGCTGTTTACCAAGCCCTTTTATTAGCGCGATTGATATTTCCTGAATGGCTCCACTTTTCTCCAGGATCTTTCCCAAAACTGCGCCCAGGCACAAGATAAGTGCCAGTCCACCAAGTGTGCTACCTACCCCTTTTTCAATCGATGAGACCAGCGAAGTTGTATCCATTCCGAGCAGCAGCCCGATGAGGATGGCAACAATCAGCAGGGAGAGGAAGGGTGTGATCTTTTTTGAAGTAAGCCAAACTTGTAGAAGAATTCCAATTGCAATAATTAACAGAGGCATCAGCGAACGATCTATTCCGCCAGAAGATAAGAACTAAAAACAAAAAAAGCCCTCGCAGAAGAGGGCTTTGAACTCTGTACCTGAGGCCGGAATCGAACCGGCACGTCTTGCGACACACGATTTTGAGTCGTGCGCGTCTACCAATTCCGCCACTCAGGCAGATACTACACTTATTTGGTCAGGCTAGGTGCGCGCCTGTCTGCCGATGCATACAGCGAAGGCAGGTCTACCAATTCCGCCCTGCCTGCGGCAGGCAGGCACTCAGGCAGATACTTTGTCAACGGGGTGCAAATATGCCCATTCTTTGAATTTCTGGCAATTTATAGCTCGATATATTTCGTCAGCGAGTAGGCTTGCGTTCTCTCTGAGAACAGTGTTTTGACCCGACCCCACACACTGCCAAACAATGCCGACTTTCTGTAATTCTCAAGGCTCTCGGCAGCATCCCAGTAGCTCAATGTGGTGTAGCAAAATGGGTCTTCAGCATCTTTAAGCAATTGAAGATGCGAACATCCAGGAAAACTTCTGATCGCCTCTTTGTTCTGATCAAAAATCTCCAGGAATTCATTTACGCCTGCCTCCGTGAAATGCATTCTTACTATTCTTATAAGCATGTTATTCTTCAAATGTGATATTGATGGGACTATCGTACTCAAGCCCTAGTAGTTCATTTGCGTTTCCCTTATAGATCCCTATTTCAAGTAATCCCAGGCTATTAAAGATCAAAAAACAATCACCTTGCTCAGCTTGATTATAGTTCGTGTGAATTTTTTTGAATTTCTCTCCGCCAAATTGGATGGTGAAGTTTTTCCCCTTACTCAAAATGTCAAAATCCGTTTTTGGGATGTTGGTTATAAGGTTTCCGTAGTGGTCCACCCTAATGACGTGACCTGCAATTTGCTTACGCGTAGCCTTCACATGCCTGTTGATCATCTTCTTGAACGTGGTCAACGGATTGCCAAGATTGGTAATGGCCACACCACTGGCTAATTTTGCTGCGGCTGGTGCCAGCACATCACGTTCGGGGAAAGTGGTTTCAATAGCATTGATGGTATTTAAGATAACACCTTGTTGGTGATTCTTGTCGCTAATCAATCCAAATAGTCCATGATCAACACCTACGAAATAGTAATCCTCCAGTTGAAGCGCAATGAAATTATCACCCGGATTGCCAATGGTGTCTACTCCTACCAGATGAACGGTGCCTTTCGGGAATTCACGAAATACTGATTTGAGAATGAACGCTCCGTGTGCAATGTCGCAGGCTGCTACTTCGTGACTGATGTCAATAATGCTGATGCCCGGATTTACCTTGAGGATGGCGGCTTTGATCGCCCCGGCATAGTGGTCGCTTTTTCCGCTGTCAGTAAGGAGGGTAACAATGGCCATAGAGCGAACTCAATTCCTACCTGACTCGTTTATTTAGGTAGACTTTTTAGTACATTTAACTTCAAAAATAGAAGATTTCAACCACTTTACTTCATTGATCGAAAAAACCATTACGCTTGACAACATCTCTCTGATCGACTTCCTCGGTGTTGAAAACAAGAACATAAATCAGCTTGCCTCTTCTTTTCCGAAAAGCAAGATCGTTTCCCGCGGCAACGAGATTTTGGTACAAGGCGAAAAGGATGACATTGTTCAGATTACAGACATTCTCAATTCACTAATAGACCATTTTCATCAGTTCGGTCGCGTAACCGAGGAAAATGTAAAAGGATATGTTACCCAGGAGAAACACGAATATGTTTCAGATGAAAGTGCAGACGGATTGTTATTGTATGGTACGCGAGGCACACCAATAAAAGTTAAGACCGTTAACCAACAGAAGTTGGTGCAGTCAGTTAAGGATAATGATCTGGTGTTTGCACTTGGCCCAGCGGGTACGGGCAAAACATACATCTCGGTGGCAATGGCGGTACGCGCGCTTAAGAACAAGCAGGTAAAGAAAATTATCATCACCCGCCCGGCAGTTGAGGCTGGCGAGAATCTCGGATTTTTACCGGGTGATTTAAAGGAGAAAATCGATCCTTATCTCAGGCCAATTTATGATGCCTTGCATGATATGATCCCATTTGAAAAACTGGGATACTATATGGAGCGTGAAATCATAGAGATAGCACCTCTGGCTTACATGAGGGGAAGGACACTTAACAACGCTTTTATTTTGCTGGACGAGGCACAGAATACCACGCCTATGCAAATGAAAATGTTTTTAACCC
Organism: Cyclobacteriaceae bacterium; assembly: GCA_035344095.1. Taxonomy (GTDB): domain Bacteria; phylum Bacteroidota; class Bacteroidia; order Cytophagales; family Cyclobacteriaceae; genus ELB16-189. The sequence continues at coordinate 4,395 of DAORAG010000266.1, forward strand.
GGATGGGTCCTAATTCCAAAATGATTGTTACTGGCGATACCTCTCAGATCGACCTGCCATCCAACCAGCGTTCCGGGCTTAAGGAGGCCGTTAGAATACTAAATCAGACGCCCGGGATTGGCTTCGTGGAGCTTAACGAGCGAGATGTGGTTAGGCATCGGCTGGTGAAGAACATTATCGAGGCCTATGGCAAGGCCCAGACCAAAACGGATTGACTCAGGAATTTCTTTGGCTTAAATTAAGCCATGTTTCGCTGGGTTCCCTTCACCATGGTTCGCATAGCCGCATTTTTGATTGTGGGAATACTCGTGGGGATTTACCAGCCAGAAATTATTCCGATTTCC
>DAORAG010000267.1:0-4726 GCA_035344095.1 Cyclobacteriaceae bacterium
AGCACTGCCTCGCGCTGGGCCATTGAGAGATATGAAATAAGGCAAAAAGAAAAGCTGAGGAGATAAATGATTGATGGTTTCATAAAGGGAAGGATGTCTCACCTAAAAGGTAGAAAAAGAAACATCAATTTACCAGATAGTTCTGGCAAGCGGAGGCCAGTGCCTATAGTTTCTCTGTTAATGTGGCTACCATTGTGGCAATGCCATCAATAAAGTTGCCAAGCCTAATATTTTCGTTCGGGCTGTGGATGCTGTTGTCTGGATTTGGAATACGAACTGACACTGCAGGGATAGACAAGGTTTGAATGAATGGTGCGATGGGTTGTGAGCCGCCTGTGGTTCGCACTTTCACAAACTGATCGCCAAAAGCTCTTTGGTGTGAGCGCGTAAGCCAACGACCCAACTCCGTGTCGATATCAGTTCTGAAGGGATCAGATCCCAGTTTGTACGTGAAGGATGCCAACTTATCGTATTGACTGCGTTCAGCTTCAGTAGGTTCGCCATCAACCAAATGAAATCCTTGTGATTCGATATATTCTTTTAAGAGCCCGATCAACTTGTCACCTGACGATTCAGGCACCAGCCTCATGTCAATTTCAGCGACAGCATCTTGAGGAATGATCGTTCTCACTTCTTTGCCAACCCATGCCGCACGCAATCCTCGGACATTCAAGCTTGGATATTGCATCGCCTCTTGATACGTATTGCCGACAGATTCAGCTCTCGCGATTCCGAGTGTTTTATTGATTTCATTTTCATCCTCGGGGATCTTTTTGAGATCTGTTTTGTCCGCTTCACTGAGCGTAACGTCATCGTAAAAGCCAGGGATCGTAACGCGGCCTTGTTCATCTTTCATTCCCGCAAGTAGTCGTGATAATGCAAAGACTGGATTAGGCGCATAGTTGCCATATTGTCCGCTATGAAGTGCGTTCCTTGGTCCAAATACTTTTATTGTAGCAGTTGCTATGCCACGCGCTCCAAAACATAAGGTCGGAAGGTTAGACACATGCCGGGTGCCGTCCATAATCAGTACCATGTCGGCTGCCAGCAGTTCCGTGTTATTCTTTACTACCCATTCCAACTGAGGAGAACTCAACTCCTCCTGAAAGTCCATGATTACTTTGATATTGAAGTTAGGTTTGACTTTGTACTTATCAAGAATTGACAAAGCGGATAGAAAGCACATGGCCGGACCTTTTGAATCGGATGCGGAGCGTGCATAGATGCGCAAGTCAGGGTCGAAACCCGAATCCAATTTTGACCAACTGATGGTGGTCCAATGGCCGTCTATATTTTCTTTTAGCGTTGCGCGGAATGGACTAGGCTGATCCCAAGCTGAGCTATCCACTGGCTGGCCATCTATTTGCAGATAGAACAAAACAGTCTTGCCCTTCTTTACAAACTTTTTTTCCGCAAAAACATGTGGCGCACCGGGTGTCTTTATAATCTGTGTGGCGAATCCCCGTTTTGCAAATGCATTCATTGCCCATTGCATATTGGCCTCAATTTGCTCCGGGTAGTTTCCATCGTTAGGGATAGAAAGGCAATCTCTGAATTCCTCAATGGCGGTCCTTACCTCGTTGGCAACGGCTTTGTCGATTTCTGCTCTGGTGTGCAATTGAGCCAGGCAAACTGCATTTAACATTAGACAAAAGACAAGGACCAGATATTTTGACATGACGGGAGTTTTTCAGTACATGTCTTTCAAGGTAATGATAGAACTGAACTGAAGCAATGAAAGCTGGGCAATCAATTACTTATCAACCAGTAATAGACGGGCATCCCAAGTGTAATATTAAAGGGAAAGGTAATTGCCAATGCCATGGGTAGAAATAGTCCTGGATTGGCTTTTGGCACCGCGATTTTCATGGCCGCTGGCACTGCAATATAAGAGGCGCTGGCTGCCAGAATCGCAAAAATGAAACGGTTACTTATGTCATGGGTCACCCAGCCGCTTGCCAGCGCAACGATCGAGCCATTGATGGCCGGAATGGTGATGGCAAAAATCAGTGGAAACCAACCCGTGCTGATAAAGCTGTTCAATTTTCTTCCACTTGATATTCCCATGTCAAGAAGAAAAATAGCCAGGAAACCTTTGAAAATATCTGTTGTGAAGGGCTTGATTCCCTCAGCCTGTTTGGCGCTGGCAAGAAATCCAATAATTAAACTGCCAAGAATGATTAACACACTTCCATTTGTGAATGAGTGGCGCATGGCTGTTCGTTTCCTGATTCGGCCTTCTTCGCCATTTTGGAATAGACTGATCAATAAAAGGCCTGCGATAATAGCTGGTGACTCCATCATGGCCATGATCGCTACCATATGGCCATGCACAATAAGGCCTTTGATTTCCAGATAGTTCACAGCCGTAACGAACGTAACCGCGCTGATGGATCCGTAAGCTGCGGCAATTGCACCGGCATCATAAACGTTGAGCCTGCGTTTCAATATTAAAAAGGTGTAAACGGGAATGGCAATAGATATTCCAATGCCAAATGCGAAAGACAGAATGATTTCTAATGAAAACTCCTCGTGGGACAGTTCTTGACCTCCATTGAAACCGATACAAAACAAAAGGTACAGGGTAATGAACTTGGATGAGGAGGGAGGTATTTCCAGATCGCTCTTAAGCAAAACTGCGATGACACCTAATACGAAAAATAGTAGCGCTGGATTGGTAAGGTTTTCAAACAGAAGGGAGGTTGACATAATTTTGGTTAGGGATTACAGAGGTCACAGTACATAGGATCTTCAAATTCTTTTTCATTCGGATACAACTTCTCAGCTCGAAAGGCACACTGTCTGCATTCGAATATGTTCTTTAAAGGGGATCGGGTTGGCTCCGCGCATCGCCTACATGGCAAACCAGCCTCGGATGCTTGAACGGAGAACCCTGGAGTCTGACATGATGGGCATAGCGAATGTGCATTCTTCACAAGTTCATTGGCTGCTTCTGCAATAACACTCAATCTTGTTGGATTGTAGTTGGCACGCATGTCCGTTTCGACAGATACACTTTCAGCTGATTGCATAAGCTGGGCAAAACATTCGAGCAGAACTTTCTCATCGCGTATTCCTTTGCAGATTATACTACGGTCGTGGGGTGCACGGAGGATAACACCATGGGATGGAAAACCAACAGTAGCTGCAAAGCGCAAAAGTTCATCACTATTGGATAATGTTTTCTGATGGAAGTTGGTGTTAAAACTTAAGGTAGACCCGGTGATCTCAATACCGTGCGTATAGTCTTTTAATAACAAGAATTCATGGTCAGAACTTGCCAGCGGAGCGGCAGGATGAGGGCCAAAAGTGCCTTCACTCGCAACAACCAGGTCACAACCAAAGTGTGAAAAGGCAAAATCGCATTTTGCTCTGGCGGTGTCGATGATTGATTTGTTTCTGGGTATTTCGCCACTAAAGGTTCCAAATTGATCAGTGTCCATTTCGCTTGGAACAGTGCATCTAACGGCAAGACTTTTCTCCAATATAGGGGCGAGCACCAACTCCTTTTGATGCATGGTGGCGATAGTTAATGTTCGCCCCTTGAAGAAAGAACTCATCTACTTGGTCAAATGAATTTCAACTTTGGATTGAACTTCAATTGAAAGGCCATTTTGGGCAGCAAACTCGAGCACCGCTGACAGCCTTTCACAATCCTTGTTCAGCTGCTTTAACCTTTTGTTCGAATGTTCATTTGACTTTCCGAATCGTTCTTCCCAGCTGAAATTTTTCAATTCATGGAATTGGATTTTGTGATTGAGAAGACCCATCAGAATCTCCTTTGCCTCTTTTACATCGTATTTGCCATCGATAAGCTGAAACGTTTCATGTGTTTCAGGTTCAGGCGATTTACTGGTCATTTCGTTCACGAGTGGTTTTGACATTGTGTTTTTTGTTTATGTGTATTATTGACCTTGTCCTAAAGAAAATGCTGGTTTGCCCTCAAAGGCGTAGAGATTCTCAGTTTTGATCGTATCGACACCAGTCTCATCGGCTTTGGCGAGCAATTGTATGATGTCTTTCTTGGTCATCGCCTTTCCATTAGATGGTTTGAAGCGACATCTCCAGTGATCGGTACAGAAGGTTTCGCTGAAACCATCAGGCCAAACCTTAATGCCTCTGTTTGTGATCATCGACAGTGCGATACCATTTTGTTCAAGTGCCGATAGTTTTGAGGCTAGTTCGTCTGGATTTTCGCCACCCCAGTGGACGAACACATCAACTCCAAGTAAATCTTTCTGTGCAGGTTTTTGCCGTTTATATGTTATCGGTTTTATGCCGCCATCAGCATTGTACGCAACGGCCTTTAGATTTATAGGCTTGTTGCCAAGGTTGGCAATTACCGCATCAGCAAACTGGCTGGTACCAACTTTCTTTTTGCTGACACCTTCATTGTAGATGTCATAGGTGTGAATTCCATCTTCAATGGTTCTCAGCCATGCATTTTGCACTTTTTCGGCCACCTTTGTTTGCCCGATATGATTCAACATCATTATGGCACCCTGCAACAAACCTGAAGGATTCGCCATATTTTGACCGGCCCTTCGTGGTGCAGATCCGTGGATTGCCTCAAACATGGCGCAGCTTTCTCCGATATTGGCCGATCCAGCCAATCCAACTGACCCTGCAATCTGTGCTGCAACATCTGAGAGAACATCTCCATATAAGTTCGGCATTACGATTACATCGAATGCTTCAGGTGTGTCAGCCATTTTGGCGGCACCGA
>DAORAG010000268.1:0-4726 GCA_035344095.1 Cyclobacteriaceae bacterium
TTGCCTGTAATACGGCAACCTTTTCATCTTTGGCGAGATCCCACACCGTTACATCGTTGTTGTCACGATTGGCAACCCAGAGCTCTTTACCATCTTTACTTACATCTAGTCCTTCAATTCCCTTGGTGAACGAGATGTTCCGAATGAAGGAATTGGAATGCACATCAAAGCAACTGACTGTTCCTGATACGATGTTGGCGATGTAGGCCATCTTATCCTTAGGCGAATAGGTGACCATGTGCCCGGCAGTTTGGTCTGTCTTGCCAACAAGGGTAACCTTATCGGTTTGCAGATTCACTTTTAGTAATGCCTTCTGTGTCTCCGATGTCACCAGCACCTCATCGTTGTTGATAAACTCGATTCCATGGGGACGATAATATTCTACCAGGTCGATGTCCTTGATCCTTTTTTTATCCCTAAGTGAAATAACAGACAGCGACTTGCCGGGTTGTTGGCTACCATAGTTGGTAACCACGGCAGTCAGTCCGTTAGGGGACACAGCTACTTCGTGCGGGTCCGCACCCGTTTCGATTTTTGTTACCTCCTGTAGGTCTGTCAGGTTGATCAGCGACAAATTGCTTTCCGCTTTGTTTACTACCACGATATGCCCGATGGGCTGTGCTTGTGTGCAGTACACACCCATGACCAGCGTGGCAACCAAGCTCATGGTGAGGGTAATTATTTGTCTACTACCCGCGGGGGTATTTTGCATTGCCTGTATGTTTTGTGATAAAGAACGTCAATATCTTAGGCTGTGTTGGTTGATTTTGATAACAGGTAATTGTACTATTACAATCGGTAAGTTTTAAGGATAACAAGACTATGCTCAACGCTATTATTAGTACACAAAACATAAAGTCCATAGCCATCATCCGAATGGTATTGGCCATTGTCATCATGGCACACGGTGCCCAGAAGTTATTGGGATGGTTTGGTGGTCATGGTGTCACCGAAACCATTGCCATGTGGCGGCAATGGTGGGGGATGCCAGCTGCAATCACAATGCTGGTGATTCTGTGTGAATCTTTTGGCGCCCTGTTTTTGTTGGTTGGCTTTCTGGGGTGGGTGATGGCCGCAGGGGTGGGTTGTATTATGCTCGGGGCCATGTGGCTGGTGCACCTGCGCTGGGGATTCTATATGAACTGGTACGCGCTGCCTCAAACTGGGGAGGGTTTTGAGTATCACTTGCTGGTATTAAGTATGGTAGTCGCGCTATTGATGACAGGATCAGGTGCCTGGTCTGTTGACCTCTGGCTGCAATCACGAAAGGGTAAGAATTAACCTATTTTCTGCTAACGCTCAATGTTTTAGGCAGTTGTGAGAAACATTTCACACGGTTGCGGAACTTTTCTCATGGATTGGTTTGTCTAACGCTTTGGCTGCGAGCTACCTTTGCATGAGAATTTCGAAGCTTAACGTTCACAAAACAAAGAAGCAATGGCAAAAGCAACTGCAAAAAAAGTAGCTAAAAAAGTTACCCCGAAATCAACTACTACAAAACCTGCAAAGAAGGCCGCTGCACCTGCTATCGACAAGGTGATGCAACAGGTATTGGACAAACTTTCCAAGATGAAAGCAGAGCAACAACTTCAGGATGACATCAAATGGTGTCTTGGCAGCTACGGCTACGACAAGAATCCTGTAGGCTTGAAAGAGACGGGTCAGCGTGCACTTAAGTTTTTTGCTGCAGCAAAAGCAAAGAACGCCAAGGCAGTGCCTGCAAAGTTGCTCTCAGACCTGGAGAAAGTAGCCGGCTAACTATAACGGGCTGGCGCTGGCATTTTTTTCATACACGACTTTCCCACCTAGTATCGTGTAGAGTACTTCTGTCTTTTTGATATCCTCTGAAGGAATCGTTAACAGATCCTGCGAGAGGATAACCAGGTCGCCAAGCTTCCCGGTTTCTATCGTCCCTTTCAGGCTGTCGGCATGCGAGGCATATGCCGATCCATAAGTGTAGTACTTGATGGCGTCTTCAATCGGCAGTCGCTGCTCCTCGTATCTCGTTACGATGTCGTAGATGATGTCGATAGGATTAAGGGAGCTCACGGGCCAGTCCGTGCTCCAGCTGAGCATGGTGCCGTTGTCAACAAGTGTCTTCCACATGTCCACACGGTGTGCGCGCTCTACGCCCAATCTGCGTTCGCGGTATTCCTGGTTGCCAGTGATGTGAGGTTGCATTGAGGCAACAACACCTAGTTCACTGAACCGCTTCGTGTCTGCCAGTATGTTGACGGTGTTATGTTCAATTCTGTGTCGCAAATCTTTTTGCCCCGAAGTCTTTTGAGCAAGTTCAATCGCATCCAGCGCCCAGGTAACCGCCTGATCACCGATGGCATGAATAGCGACCTGAAAGTTGTTGCTGTTCGCTCGCTGAACGAGTGCATCCAGTTCGTCTTTCTCATATCGCGCGATTCCGCTGTTATCCGGATCATCAGCAAAGGGTTCATACATAAAAGCAGACAGCGCTCCCAGTGATCCATCCATGAAAATTTTGATGGCACCGGTCTGAATCATCTCGTTACCATCGTTGGTCTTTGCACCTGCTGCAATGAGTGAATCGAGCTGCCGTGGTGCATAACTAAGGTAGGTGCGTAGTGTGAGCTTACCTTCATCGTTCATCTTTGTGAGCGTGGCAAGTCCCTTTTGCCCTTCTGTCAACGGCATGATGGTGATGCTGGTGAGGCCAAAGCTGTTGGCATACTGTTGCGCCTTGTCGAAGATGGCTTCCATGTTGATGGGGTGGGGGATGGTCACCAGCTCCTGTGCTCTCTCTTTTAAAATCCCCGTAGGCTCACCTGTCTTTTCATCCAACATGATCTCACCACCATCGGGTTGTGGTGTTCCCTTTTTGATTCCACTTTCAGTCAATGCTTTGGTGTTCAGCCAATAGGCGTGGCCACCACCGCGGCTCAGTATGACGGGGTGGTTCGGTGCTACTTCATCCAGAATTTTCCTAGTGGGCCAGCCCACTCCGCCAAACAGATTGCCATTCGGAAAGGGGCCAACACCCCAGATCGGCTCACCTTCAGGAATGGATTTTTCCTCAATCCAGTTCTTGAGTTTTTGTTGCAGTTCTGCAATGCTCTCTGATCCGTTGAGATTGATCTCTGTTAGCCGCTGTCCACCCCAGAAGGCGTGGGTATGGGAGTCAATAAATCCGGGTAACACCAACTTGCCCTCTGCGTTGATGGTTTTAGTGCCACTGCCCTGGTATTTTTCAATGTCACCATTTGTGCCAACGGCAACAATCTTTCCGTCTCTGACGGCAACGGCCTCTGCCAGCGGCTGTTGATCGTTCACGGTATACACCTTGGCATTGGTGATGACCAACTGGGCAGGAGGTTCATTGTTACAGGCCAGCAATGAAAACAAAAAGAGAAGCGGCAACAGCCGCGATGATAGCAGTCTCATGTGGTTCAGTTCAGGTTAGTGACTGACCTGGAGACCAGTCACATACACAAAGTATCCTCAATCGGTGTGCAAAACCAAAAGGGTTTACACCAGTGGGAGTTCAGGACTAACCCTGACATCGAAAATGACGAAAAGTTTGGCGAGGTGACTCGCTCTATCTCATTTTCAATCGTCAGAGTTAATTGCAGTATTCGTCTGCTATAGAAATGGCTTTGGAGAGAATATCTAATCCTTCGTCTACCTCATCTTTGTTGATGATGAGCGGAGGTGCCACAAAGATGTAGTTCCATCTCACAAAAGTGAACATACCCAGCTCTTTCAGCTTTGCTCCGATCTTATTGGTAACTTCCATCTTGTCGGGCTTCGCATTCCACGGTGTCACAGGTTCTTTTGTCTTTCTGTTTTTCACCAACTCGATACAGCCAAGCAGTCCGGTATTTCTAAAGTCACCAATACTTGGGTGCTTGTCCTTCATTTTCTCTATCTGCTCCTCGATGTACTTGCCCATCTTGAGGGTATTGGCAAACAAATCATCGGATTCATAGATGTCAATCACAGCCAGGGCAGCCGCGCAGGAGAGGGGATGAGCAGAGTAAGTCAATCCCAATGGCATGGCCTTGTCGTCAAAGTACTTTGCTATTTTATCAGAGACAATCACGCCTCCCAAAGGAAGATAACCAGAGGTCAAACCTTTGGCCATACAGATAATATCGGGTGCTACTCCGTGGTTGTCCACTCCAAACCATTTGCCAGTCCTTCCAAAGCCGCTCATCACTTCGTCTGAGATTGTCAGGATTCCGTACTTGTCTGCGATGTCTTTGACTTTTTTCCAGTACCCTGGAGGATATTTGATGCAACCCGATGAGCCAGACTCGCCCTCCATCAATATTGCTGCTACGCTCTCCGGGTTTTCATATTGGATCACCTGCTCCATGTGAGCAGCCGCTCTTTCTGCGCATTCTTCTGGTGTAGTGCTGTGCCACGGACAACGATAGAAGTAAGGGTTCTCCACATGAATGAAGTTGGGAACCTGGTTGGCGTCTACAGCATGTTTGCGTGGATCACCTCCTGCAGAGAATGCTCCATGTGTAGAACCGTGATAGGAGCGATACAATGAAATGATTTTGTGACGACCTGTAACTACTCTGGCGATCTTAATTCCATTCTCAATGGCATCGGCACCGCCCAGGGTGAAAAAGGTTTTGTTCATTCCCTCTGGTGCAATTTCAGCTACGCGCTTTCCCAGCCGGCCACGTACTTCCGTGGAGGCCGCGGGCACCACGTAGCCCACCTCATCCATCTGCCTGATGAT
>DAORAG010000269.1:0-1185 GCA_035344095.1 Cyclobacteriaceae bacterium
ATTTACAAGATCGCTCAGACCAGCTATTTTGCCACCGCCATGGAGGACAAGTCAGAACCTGATGGATTTATTCACAGTGGAGCCTTTTTATTGGTTGACAAGCAACAGCGCATTCGCGGGAAGTACGATGGCACGAAGGAGGAGGATGTGAACCGGCTGATTGCCGATATTGCTCGGCTGAAGAAGGAATATGAATAGATGGAGCCTAATGTTCATTGCCTCCTTCCTGATTTGGGGATGTGGACCGGGAGGTAAGAGCCGTGACTCAAAATTTCAACAGTACCTTGTTCAAGGCGAAGAACTGTACCTAAAACACTGCAGCAACTGCCATCAGAAGTCCGGGAAGGGTTTAGGCCTTTTGTATCCGCCACTGGATCAGTCTGATTTCATGGATCAAAACCTTGACTCAGTAATTTGTTTGATCAAAAACGGAAGGTCTGGTGAAATTCTCGTCAATGGTAAGAAATATAATCAACCAATGCCTGGCGTGCCGTTACTTTCCGATTTGGAAATAGCGGAGATTACGACCTACATCTACAATACCTGGACGCATGACAAAGGCATCATTGAAGTGAATCAGGTCACTTCAATTCTTGAAAAATGTGCCACGCGTCAGTGAATATAGAATCCGCGTTTGCCATCAAAGAATTTCTCTGAGAGCGATTCATATTTTTTCACGTCTGAATCCTTGATTCGAATACCGTTGACGGTGAGCTTGCCATCCCCCCACGACATGGATTCGACTTTTTCACCTTTTTTGAGATAACCATCTTTTATTAATTGATCGCTCAACTCAGCTTCGTATTGCTTAAAATTCTTATCGATATTCTTTAACTCTTCATCGGACATTCTCATTCTTTCCTTCATTTTGCGAAGGCCTCGCTCTAACTCTTCCAGGCTTTTGTCTAATTGATAATTAAATTCGTCACTATTTTGATATTCATTCAGACGTTCATGGAAGTCATCTATTTTTATGTCGAAGTCTTCATCGAACCCATCAAACTGAAACTGGAATCCATTTGAAAATTCTTCAGCCCAAGCTTCCATCATGCGTCCAAATTCCTCGCTGTCCCTTCCAAATTTTTCAAGGTGCTCCTCCATTTGGCGTCCAAACTCTTCCCAGTCCTCATGATCTCTGCGAGAGAAGTGACGGAATCCGGGAATGCTATCACCATCATCGTAGTA
>DAORAG010000269.1:1285-4714 GCA_035344095.1 Cyclobacteriaceae bacterium
CGGCCAGAGAACAAGGGCCTCAAATCTTCATCACCATCATATTCTTCAATTACTTCCTCATGCGGGTTTCCTTGCTCGTCATAAGTTGTGATTACTTTTCGGGAATACCTGGCGGTTCTACCTTCGTCATCGGTGATATGAAAATTTTGTGTACTTGTGTCTTCATTCTGCTCAGACTTACCACCAATAGACTCATCTTTCGGTTTGGTTTTTTTATCAGCCGACTTCGTCTTTTCTTTTGTTTTGTTCCTTTGAGGCCGGGATGTCGTATCCAATGCTACTGCCATGGCCTGGCTTACATCGGGACCGATATTGGAGTTATTGACCTGCTCAGGCGCCAGCCATGAGGCACAAGCTAACGCGGTTCCTATTAGAATTAGCAAAGCTGCTGGACGTACCCTATTGGGCTCGTTGTTAACTGATTTTTCCATAATTCTTTTGATTCTGTTGAATACTTGAAATTTGTTCTTGCCCAGCGCCATAGCAAATGCTGGCGTTCTGAAACTTCCTTCTTCCAAACTGGCAAGCGCTTTGACATAGTCGATAGACCTGGAGCCTGCGTCAATCACCTGATCATCGCAGCAGAACTCTCTTTCTCTTCTTACCATGGATGACAGTATCCAGACAAAAGGGTTGAAGAATAAAATAATTTCCATCAATGATTGTATCAGGTTAACCAAAAAATCATGACGCTTAATATGGATCAGCTCGTGAATGAGAATTGATTCAATCTGCTGGGTAGGCAATCCCGTCAACATCCCCACAGGAAGGATGATGATCGGTTTCAGGTGGCCGAACACCATGGGCTTGCTGATGTGAGCAGATTCAAAAATCCTCACTATCGAATTTACATCAAGTTTGTTCCTTAGGTGATCCAGTTTGTCTATCCACTGCTGTTCAACGCTGATAACTTTTTTCTTTAGCTGATGGATATAAAGTAATCCACCTCCAAAACGAATTGCAAAAACAACAACTCCGGCTACCCAAACCCAGAATATTGAAGTCATGTTACTATTTATGGCACTGATTAAATTGCGAAATGCAAAAGCGGATGAGCCTGCGCTAACTATTTCGTTGAACTGAAGTACATACGACTGAGACATCTGTGTTGCCGCGGGGGGCTCTACCACATAAAAGAAGGTGCCAACGGAGAGTACAAACAATATCGCCATGGCGCCACAGGTGAGAGCGTAACGAAGGTTGGACATCCTTACAGGGATCATTCTTATGGAAATAGCAACGATAAGAGCTATCAATGCTCCCTGCCACAGTGTGTGAATCAAAGTCCACCCGATGGCATTGACGATGTACGATGGTATGAGGTTAATGAAGTTCATTTGTCACCTCCTTCGATTTTATCGAGATAAGCTCTGATCGCTCTAATCTCTTCTTTGGTTGACTTCGTATTACCCAATGCACTCATCACTAATTCGGAGGCAGATCCTTCAAAGACAGTTTCGATGAGCTTATCTACCAGTTGTTGTTTAGTGTTTTCTTTTGTGACCGATGCCTCGTAGAGATGTAGTTTTCCACTTTTCTTCCTGTTCACGATTCCTTTTTCAAACATAATCTGGAGCAGTTTCAGAATTGTGGTATAGCCGTTCTTCTGGTCACCACCCATGGCCTTGTGAATTTCCTTCACGCTACAGGATTGCTTTTCCCAGATCACTTGCAGGATTTCGAGCTCTTTTCCTGTTGGTTTCACCAATGTATTCTTTCCAGTCATTTATCTACGAATGTTTTCGTACTTCAAGATTATTGCTTCTATTGATCGTTTCCAAGCTTTTGTACGAATATTTTCGTATTTAGTTTGTTGACTGTCGACATTTTTATTTCGCTTTCTTTTCAGTTATTTGACTTGAAGGCAATTGCTCAGATGAATCAACCCGTTTATAGGAAGACTTTAATCACAATTTTCGTCTTGCTTTTGGCTTATAGCATGCTGGTCTACTGGATGCTTGAGCTGGAAGCAGGTGCGCAGGATGCGAGGATAGTGACAGTACAAGACGGGGTTTGGTACGCAATTGCTACACTCACTACAGTGGGATATGGAGATGTGTATCCGGTAACCTATGAGGGACGGATGCTTGGGTTTGTTTTCCTGCTTTCAAGTTTGGGTGTCTATGGTTTTATAATCGGACAGATTGCAAGCATTATGAGTACACTAAAAGAGAACAAGGCGCTGGGCCTGAATGGTACCTCCTTCACAGACCATGTAGTTGTTATCGGCTGGAATGAATTTAGTCAATCGGTGATGGCACATCTTACTGCTGCAGGAAAGAAAGTGGCGGTAATCACAAAGGATCGAATGGATATTGATATTATTCGAGAATACTATTCATCAGATTTGGTTTACACATTGTATTCGGATTACAACAATTTCGAATTGATGGAGAAGGCGAACATTCGTAACTCCTCTATCATATTCGTGAACCTGGCAGATGACACGGAAAAGCTTGTTTACATCATCAACTTAAAGAAGCATTTCGATAATCTCAATTATGTAGTTACACTCGACAACGGCAATTTAAAAAGCACATTTCATCATGCCGGAGTTACCTACGCGATCTCAAAAAATGAAATTTCATCCAAACTGCTTGCCAGCTATATCTACGAACCTGATGTGGCACTCTTTAGTGAGGAAATTATTGCTTACGCGCATGAAGATGATGAGTATGATATGAAGCAGGTGGTGGTTCGAAAGGACAACCCATTGGCAGGGATGTACTATGATAAGGCCTTTTTCGATTTGAAGAAGGAAAGCAATGTTGTGTTGATTGGCATTGTAAAGAAAGTGGACGGCAAACGAAAAATGTTTAAAAACCCTGAAGGATCGGTCACGATTGAACAAGGTGATTATTTGATCCTTTTGATGGATCGGAAGGGACAGCAAAAGTTAAAGCGGATGTTCCATATGGAGGAAGGCCTATTTAGAAAAGAATAGAAACAAAAACGCCCCGCAAAGGGGCGTTTCTGTGTTTAGTGTATTTCTTCCACCGAGTCGAGGTTCTGAAATTCGAATTCAACCTCATTTTTCAAATCAATGTAAATGATGGAATCCTTGTGAATTTTCCCGGCAAGAATCTGCTTGGAAAGTTCGTTGAGAATTTCTCTTTGCAGCACTCTTTTTAGTGGTCTTGCTCCGTATTGAGGATCAAATCCCAGCTGAGCAAGGCGATCCAGGGCTGCTTCGGAGATATCCACTTTGATACCTGTTTCATCAAGTCGCTTCTGGATCAGGCCAAACTGAATTCCCACAATCTTTCTCACGTCAGCTTTGCTTAGTGGTCTGAACATGATGATGTCATCGATTCGGTTGATGAATTCTGGCCTAACTGATTTCTTCAACAAGTCCACCACCTTTTCCTTGGTATCCTCCAGGATTTCGAAATAGTTCTGCTCGTTGATGCTTTCGAATTTTTCCTGAAT
>DAORAG010000270.1:0-4669 GCA_035344095.1 Cyclobacteriaceae bacterium
TGCCGGTACCGCAGTCCCAGGCCTTGTCGAAATCCCTGACATGTTTAAAAATAAATTGAAAGAGATCGTCCGGGTAGGTCGGGCGAAACGAGGCGTATAAATCTGCGTGCCCGGAAAATAAATCCTTCGACATTATTTTTTCAACAGCAGTTCAAGTAGTTCCTTGAAAAGTTTGGCTGCCAACATCGCTGTTATCCCTCCATGATCACGATCGGGATTTAATTCCACAAGATCTGCACCCACAATATTTCCTTTCACTTTCTGAATCAGCGAAATAATCTCGCGTGACGTAAAACCTCCCGGCTCATGATGAGAAATACCAGGTGCAAATGCTGGATCCACGGCATCTAAATCCAGAGAAATGTAAACCGGTCCTTCAAAACTAAATTCCATTTCAGACTTCCAGTCTCGCATTTCAATTACTTCCACACCAAAACGCTGCACTTGTTCATATTGATGTTGTGTCATTGTGCGAATACCCACCTGCACAAGTCTTGACGCCAGCCCTTCTTCCATAATTCGTGCAAACGGACAAGCATGAGAATATTTATTTCCATCAAACTCATCATAAAGGTCACCATGTGCATCCAGATGCAGAATGGTGAGCTTTCCAAATTTCTTTGCCGTGGCCTTTACCAGTGGATAGCTCACTGAATGATCTCCTCCTAGCGCCAGCACCTTGTCATATTTTGCCAGCAGTTGATCCATCTCTCGTTCGATCTCACGAATGGCTGCTTTTCCTTGAGGCAACTTCATGTCGCCAGCATCTTGCCATTGGGTATTATTTTTTAAATCGATCCGGTTTTCAGTGAAATAGTTAGCTGAATTAGAATGAAATGCCTGCCTGATAAACTGTGGCGCTTTGGCAGGACCGCGCATAAATGACGAAAATTCATCAAATGGAACACCCGTTATACCAATCATAGTTGAAGAGATTTAGCATGAGATACAATTTTATTCCAGCCCTTCTTCACCTCTTCCAGAGAAGTATTATTGTTTCCCGACACAAATCGTATCGTGTACTTGTCGTTAAGCTTCGTTTGCGTAAGCAATATCTCACCTGTCTTATTCAAGCCTTCAAGCAGCCGTGCGTTCAACTGGTTCAACTTGTCCTCGTCCTTCAGTCCTTTCGGACGATAACGGAAACAAATCAAATTCAATGGTACGGGCGCCAATAGCTCAAACTCATCCGAGTTTTCGATTTGATCTTTTACCCAACGGCTGATCTCAATATGCTCTTTGATTATCTGCCTCAAGCCTTCTACTCCATAGTTTCTGATCACAAACCACAACTTAAGTGCTCTAAACCTGCGACCTAAGGGAATGCCCCAATCTCTGTAATTGTTGACAAGGTTGTCCTCTGGTGTTTTTAAGTATTCAGGAAGAATGCTGAATGTCTTTGTTAGAGCGTCCTTGTCTTTCACAAAATAAGCGGAGCAATCAAAGTTGGTAAGCATCCACTTATGAGGATTAAAGACAAAACTGTCTGCCATCTCAACACCTTCACTCATCCACCTCATCTCGGGCAACAGCAGAGCTGCGCCTGAGTACGATGCATCAATGTGATGCCAGCACCCATATTTTTTACATATCTCTCCAATTTCTTTAATCGGATCAACGGCTGTTGAACTTGTCGTGCCGATGGTGGAGATGACGCAAAGTGGCACAAGTTCCATGGCGATATCCTGCTCGATTGCTTTCTCCAGTGCATGCGAATCCATTTGAAAGTTTTCATCCACCTTAATCTTCACAAGATTGTCAATTCCCAAGCCGGCAATTTTCACCGCTTTGTCGACTGACGAATGAGCCTGAGATGACGTGTACACCCGAAATCTCTCTGTGCCATCAAATCCCCTTTGGTTCACAGCACAGTGGGAATGAACCTCTCTCGAAGTTAGCAACGAAACCAATGTTGATGATGAGCTGCTATCCTGAATCACGCCTGTAAAACCGGATGGAAGTCCCAACATATCGCGAAGCCACTCCATCATTCGTTCTTCAAGCTCTTCCGCTGCCGGTGAGGTGAGCCATATCATACACTGCGCGCCCATCGTAGAGGAAAGCATGTCAGCGAGTATGGATGGTCCGCTTGCGCCTGTCGGAAAATAGGCGAAGAACTGTGGGTGTTGCCAGTGCGTCATGCCTGGCACTATTTTATTCCGGAAGTCAGTGAATATTGAGTCAAAATTTTCGCCCTTTTCCGGAGCGTGTCCTGGTAGCATTTTTTTAATATCTCCAGGCTTGATGTTGGGTTTCACAGGATAACTGGAAACATTATCCATATAGTCAGCCATCCAATCTACCAGCTCATGTGCCGACTTCCTAAATTCAGATGAGTTCATGTCGCGTTCGTAAAATTCGAATGTCTAAATTACTACCTAAACCTGTCAGGGGCTAGTGCTAAGGTTATCAGAATTACGCATTTGGCACCTTATCTGGCGCAATTCACCTCGAAGCTGTGCATCCTTCAGCATAATTTTGAATCAAATCCAAACTGTACCACTGGTTCTGATCGATTTAAGCATTCCCTTTTGAACATTAATCTGGGATTGATCGTACATTGGAATTAGGTCTTTGTGTAGTATGACAGATATTTCCAATACAGGCATTTCATCTGAAGTTCCAGCCGTTGATTCCGTCAATAGATCGCTCTGGCAGGAATTGAAAGACGCTATTCGAGGCACAGATGCTGACTATACCCAAATCGGCTTGAAGCGGGCGATTTTTCTCTTGGCTGTTCCTATGATTCTGGAGCTGATCATGGAATCAACGTTCGCTGTGGTGGATATCTATTTTGTGGGTAAGCTTGGTGCCTCAGCAGTTGCCACTGTTGGACTCACTGAAACCTATTTGTTTCTGCTATACTCCATCGCCATGGGGCTCTCCACGGGAGTGACGGCAATTATTGCCAGAAGGATCGGTGAAAAGAAAAAAGGTGAGGCAGGCGTAGCCGCTGTACAATCGATCACGCTTGCTACATTATCGTCACTGCCATTTGCAATTGCGGGTATCTTCTTTGGCCGAGAATTGCTTGAGATAATGGGAGGCGATGCCTGGAGCTTACAAGAGGGCTATCGGTTCACACAGTGGATGCTGGGCGGTAATATTGTTATCGTGCTGTTGTTTGTTATCAATGCAATATTTCGTGGAGCAGGTGACGCAGCTATTGCTATGCGTGTGCTTTGGATTGCAAATGGTTTAAACATTGTTCTCGATCCTATTCTCATCTTCGGCTGGGGTCCAATTCCAGCTATGGGTATAGAAGGAGCGGCAATCGCAACTACGGTAGGACGTGGAGTCGCTGTCGTTATCCAGCTTTGGATGTTGTTTAAGGTAAGTAAACACATTCGCGTCATGACGTCACAGCTCAACTGGAATGCTGATGTGCTTCTAAATATTTTGAAGACGTCCCTTGGTGGCATCGGTCAGATGATTGTGGCAATGACTTCGTGGATTTTCTTGATGCGTATTTTGGCTGATGTAGGGAGCGAAGCGGTTGCCGGCTCCACCATTGCTATCAGAATAATGATGTTCACCATGATGCCCGCATGGGGTCTCAGCAATGCAGCCGCTACGTTAGTGGGTCAAAATTTAGGCGCGGGCAATCCTGAACGAGCCGAGTCAGCCGTTTGGAAAATTGGCTTTTACAATATGATCTTTCTCGTTGGCGTGTCCTTTATCTATTACTTCTACAATAATGAGTTGATGAGAATATTTACAGAAGACGCAAACGTGATTCAAATTGGGGGAGAATGGCTACAGATACTCTCCTATTCTTACTTTGTGTATGGATGGTGGATGGTGTCGAGTCAGGCGTTCAATGGAGCTGGTGATACTAACACACCAACAAAGATCAACCTCGTTTTCTTTTGGCTTATACAAATCCCACTTTCCTATTTTCTCTCGATAGAACTGGGATGGGAGCATTCTGGCGTATTCTGGGGGGTATTTATTTCAGAAACATCTGTAGGATTATTTACACTGTGGCTATTCACGCGTGGTAGCTGGAAAACCTTCCAGGTTTAGATTCCATTCATCAAGAAAAATCATCTTTTGCAATCGGTATAGTTACCGTTCAGGCTTTAGCGTTCTCAGTCACCGAAAACATTGGCGCACTTTCTCTCCTTTTTGAATATATTAATGAGCTTATGCGCAAAGTGATTTTCACGTCCGCCATGCTTTTTGCCCTTCTTCCGCTATTTGTGTTGAAGGCCCAGGATTTATCGGGAGATGCGGATCACGAACTAGTTGCCTTTACCAAATGGTTTGAAGAACAGACAAACAACGCCAAGAGCAGAATCTACACCGGAGATACCTACCCTTTACTAGTGACCTCAAGATTCGGTCACCAGTTTTTTGAATCAAGGCAGTGGCAAAATGGTACTGTCTGCTTTGGAGACCAATGGTACTATGACCTGCCGCTACTATTTGATCTGCGAAATGAAATAGTTGTCACCCAACAAGGTGGTGGAATCGGGACAAACAGTGGCATCATACTGGAGAATCAAATGATCTCGTATTTCAAGATAGAAGACACTCCATTTATTCCGCTGTTGCTGGAAGGCAAGAGACATTTTTTTGAGGTCGTTTTTAAAGGGGAAAATATTGACTTGCTGGCCAAGCGGCAAAAGTTTCAGCGGTTAAAGTCAGATGGCTACCATTTTGAGGA
>DAORAG010000271.1:0-4627 GCA_035344095.1 Cyclobacteriaceae bacterium
TATCTCCAAGATTTGAGTAGAGGTATCTGCTGTATTCGCCAAGGAATGACCACCAGGGTGTAACTGCACCTATATACCCACCTGACAGGACTGTCAAATAGTAATTTGGATCATACTCAGTGCTCCAATATCCTGATACATCAAGGTATGCTCCGCTCTTATGATAATAAGATACACCCGGACTCAGACCGAATTGACTGATGCCCAGTGATCTGTTAGCTGATGCTGCGTTACTGGTATAGCTGAGGCGAACGGCTAGCTGAGATGAGTTTGAGGCTTCTAGCCGGATGAGGCTGTCTATCAAATTAAAAATCGACAAGGAGTCTTCCAGAGAGAGGAGTTCATCAAAATTGCTCTCAAGTAAAACAGAGTCACTTTGCTGCGCTTGTAAGGGAAATGCGGCAGCACAGATGACGATAGCCAACCAGGTGAATGGACGGGACAAGGATCAAGGATTATTTTTTCTGTCTCTTGCCTTTGGGTTTCGGTCGCGCAGGTTTTCTCTGCGCTGTTGCAAATCCCTTCTTTGTTGAAGTTGATTGAGAATCATTCGCTGAAATTCTTTCTCTGCGTTTCGAAGGTTAAGAATTTGTTGTGCGGAGATTACATCCATCATCCTTCTAGAATAATCTTTCTCCAGATCTAACTCGCGTTGTTTGATTTTCAATCCCAACTCAACGAGTTCTTTTTGCTTGTCAGGATTTGCATTATCAGGTCCGGCTGCCCGTTGTGCTTTTCTAAATTCACTTACCAGTTCTCCACGCTTTTGACTGAACTCGCGGTAAATAGGCCAGAATTTTTCAGCTTGCTCTGGAGTCAGTCCAAGCCGCTCAGATATGAGGCCTATTTTTGCTGCCTCGATGCGCTCTCTTGCTTTCGGATCTTGTTGCACTGCATCTTCATCCTGCGCCCACAGCAGTCCCGTGGAGAGAAGGCCAATAAGTAGAGTACCAACTAATTTTTTCATCTTCTTACAATGTCTATAATTCCAGTTCCAATCCATCCACATACTCCTCCAATAAATCGTTATCAAATTCTTCATATAGGACCTCCTCATTCAGTGCATTGATGTCAAGTTCGCTGAGATCCAGGTTATCCAATAGCTCGTCAGTTGAAAGATCTGTATCTATCAGGTAGTCGGAGAGCTGCTCGGTGCTTACACTTGCGAGCAAATCCTCGGGCGTACCATGAGGATCATTTTCGCGAAAAATGAGAAATACCGCAAGACCGATAGCCATCATAGGCAAGGCGACTTTGAGGACCAGACCGTATATGCCAATCCCCGGTGCCGTTTCTTTTGCGGCCACCCTCGACTGAATGATTCCGGGCAGTTTATCAAAATACCCCTCCGGAACCTCGAAAATGTTGTTTTTCGGTATGTCTTCGAGTTTTTTCATTGTTAGTTTGACATTTGAATTTCTCAATAGTTTAATCCTGAGTCAAAAAATCCTCGATTTTCTTTGTCGCGTGATGAAAGCTGGCTTTTAGCGCTCCCACGCTCGTTTTTGTAATCTCCGATATCTGCTCATAGGACATGTCGTCAAAGTATTTCATGTTAAAAACCAGACGTTGCTTGTCCGGCAGGGTCAGCAGCGCTTTCTGCAGTCTCCTTTGAATTTCATCACCGCCAATATTAGGAGCTGAGTCAAGTTTGTTGCTTAATTCCTTGCTTACATCCTCCAGAGGCAGAAAGAATCTTCTCTTCTTTTTGTTGAGGAAGGAGAGGCATTCATTGGTGGCAATTCGATAGATCCAGGTATAGAGCTGTGCATCCTCCCTGAAACGGTCGATGGCCTTGTATATTTTGATGAAAACTTCCTGCGTAACATCATCTGCGTCATCATGGTCGATTACCATCTTTCGTACGAGCCAATAGACCTTCTGCTGGTATTCTCTTACCAGTAGATTAAAGCCATAACTCCTTGTTTCGGGGTTACGAATTTTGGATAGTAGTTCGTGGTCTTCCAAAGACTTGAGGCTGATGCTTCAGTTTAGATTCCCCCTCGGGCCGGAGGTTTAATCAGGATATAAGATATTAAAAACTGTTGAGCGTATCTACCAATAGCTCAAATTGTTCCTTTGAATGAGCGGGGAAATTGGCAAATCTCAACTGTGTGCTTTTGTGTCGCCCATAGCCTTCTCCGGGGTCAAGACCTTCGCTGTTGAGATGTTGAGCGAGAAATGATGTTTGTTCACCGCAGTCTGCAATGACGACTGTGGGTGACTGATATTCTTTTTTCTTTACAAAACTGCTGATTTTTTTATGTGATTGAAGGGCTTGGTATAAAATCGTTGACTTGTAGAGAGTTTCCTTTCGGATGACATTTATACCTCTCCGGTTCATGTCCTCAGCGATCTTCCCTAACACATAAATGGCGACACTGTTTGGTGTTTCCGGAGTTTGATTTTTTTTACCGTTGGCGAGATAACTTGGCAGTGAGTGATACGTACCAACGGAATGTCCTTGGGAAAGCAGTTGTTCGGACTTGGCGATACAGTTTTCGTTGACGATCCAAACGCCAAGACCGGGAGGCATTCCAAATCCCTTTTGAACAGAAAAATAAACCGAGTCAACCTTACCATAGTCGAAGTCGACAAAAGGAATAGACGACACTGCATCCACACAAACGAGAGCTGATGGGTTAAGTTCCTTCATGCCATAGATGAAATCCAAAGGGAGGCTCACGCCCGTACTGGTTTCATTGTGGGTTAGAGCAATGATTTCTCCGTCTACTTTCACTGGCGCAACAAAGCCATCTCCGTCTGCGACAGTGATGTCTTTTGCGTTCCTATTTAGTTGAAGTGCGGCCTTGAAAAACTTCTCTGAAAAGGCGCCATTGACAAAATGTGTTGACTTCTCGGCCACTAGATTTTGGATAATTCGCTCCCATATTTCCGTAGCCGAGGCTGTGAAGAAGATATGGTGTGAAGAAGGAATAGAAAGCAGCTCCCGCAACTGTTCCTGGGTGTGCTGATAAAATTGTTCAAACTTCTTGCTGCGATGGGAGAGAGAGGGGATCCCTTGCCGAAATGCCGTGCGCGTGTGATCTTCTGTCGTGAAATAGAGTTGAGATGGCCCTGGAGAAAAATTTGCTGTCATGATGGCGCAAATGTAGCAGTTAGGGACTATTCGAAGGGCTACAAAAAAAATAGTTTTTTTTCAAGTCCGCGCCCCTCTGTTCTTTGACCTACATTTGCACTTAATAATTACCCACTCGGATTTGGGACACGTTTTCGGAACCTAACATTAAAAACAATACCGAGTGAAGTTCTTGATCAAAACCAGGCCTCACCCCAACCCAGTTGGGTCCTCATCAAGCGAGCAATCGTGAGTTAGGATAACAGTGGAAGGTTGCGATTTTAGGGCAGCTCAAAACTTGTCATTTTAGGGGTTCCTAAACACCTCTCTGAGTCCGGTGGGTTTTTATTTTTTTAGTTCAACCGATGCCCGCAGAATTTGCAAAAACTGGCATCTTTATCATGTCCTTCTTTTAGGCATCCGGGACAAACTTCAGATGTGATCTCTTTTCTTTTTTGAAAAGCCATTTCGGCAGTTACAATACCCGTGGGTATAGCAATGATGCCATAACCTAGTATCATGATGAGCGATGCCACAGCCTGACCCAGTGGAGTGGAGGGAGAGATATCACCATACCCAACGGTAGTAAGTGTTACAATGGCCCAATAAATGCTGATCGGGATATTAGCGAATCCGTTTTCCTTTCCTTCTATGATGAACATCAATGTTCCGGCAATAATCACCGAGGTGATGACAGTGACCAGGAACACTGTGATTTTGTGTCTGCTTGCCTTCAACGCAGCAAACAATGCCTGACCTTCTCCAACAAATTGAGCAAGCTTAAGCACCCTGAAGATACGTAGCAACCGGATGCTTCTGATAATGAGTAGTACATTAGCGCCAGTGAGTACCACACTCAGGTAGGTGGGAAGAATTGAAATGAGGTCCACCAGGCCGTAAAAGCTCAATATGTATTTTCGTTTCTTTTTCACTACCCATATTCGCACCAGATATTCGATTGTAAATAAGATGGTGAAGAACCACTCGAGTGTGATAAGTACGGTACCGGTGGACAAGCGAATGGAGTCTACACTTTCCAACATGATCACTCCAATGCTAAGCAATATACAGATAATGAGGGCTATATCGAACGACTTACCGGCAGCTGTCTCTGCTTCGAAAATGACATTATAAAGACGTGATCTGAGAGAATGGCCTTCAGCTGGAGGTTGCATGCTCTAATATAACACACGAAACTTGATCGTGTGCTCAATAGATCGCATCTCCTTGATTAAGTCTTTGTCGTAGTCTTTGTTGATGTCCGTAATCACATAGCCAATGTGCTCGGTAGTTTTCAAATATTGGCCAGCGATATTGATGCCATGGCTGGCCAGCGCAGAGTTGATCTTCGCGAGAATACCTGGAACGTTGTCGTGAATGTGTATCAACCGGTGCGCATTCTCCAAAGTTGGTAAAACAAGGTTGGGGAAGTTTACACTTTGACTGGTGCTTCCGGTGTTGATGTATTCGGTAAGCTTTCCGGGTACGAAGTGGGCGATATTTTCCTGAGCCTCAAGCGTGCTTCCACCGATGTGGGGCGTGAGAATA
>DAORAG010000272.1:0-4624 GCA_035344095.1 Cyclobacteriaceae bacterium
TTGATGGACTGGAGAGCCGAATGACAGAGAAACAAAACGTTATCGCAGCTGAAGTACTCAAGGAAATCAGGAAGCGGATTGGATTTCTACTGGATGTCGGCCTGGATTATCTCAGCCTCAATCGCCCACTTCGAACCCTAAGTGGAGGAGAAGCGCAACGAATCAGATTGGCCACACAAATTGGCACACAGCTCGTTGGTGTGCTGTATATTCTTGATGAACCGAGCATCGGACTGCACGCACGCGATAATGTAAAGCTGATCAAAGCACTTAAAGACTTGCGTGACCTCGGTAACTCTGTGATCGTGGTGGAGCATGACAAGGAGATGATGCTGGAGTCAGACTACATCATCGATATTGGCCCGGGTGCAGGCCGTCATGGTGGGCATGTGGTGGCTGAGGGAGATCCTAAAACATTCTTGAAGTCGGGAAGCACCACCGCACAATACCTCAAGGGAAAACTGTCAATTGATTACGGAAAGGAGAGGCGAAAAGGATTAGGGAAAAAGTTAAGCTTGATAGGCGCTTCGGGTCACAATTTAAAGAATGTCGATCTTGAAATTCCTTTGGGTACACTTACCTGCATTACCGGAGTCTCAGGTAGTGGCAAATCGACCCTTATTCATGAAACCCTTTTCCCGATTCTGAATAATCATTTTTACAAATCAAGGAGACAGCCACTTGATTTTAAAAAGATTGAAGGACTGGAGTTTCTTGATAAAGTAATTGAAGTTGATCAGTCGCCAATCGGTCGCACACCAAGATCAAATCCGGCTACGTATACTGGAGTATTTACTGATATCAGAGATTTGTTTGCTCAATTGCCTGAGGCTAAAATCAGAGGCTACAAACCAGGCCGATTTTCATTCAACGTGAAGGGCGGACGTTGTGAGACATGTGAAGGCGCGGGATTGCGATTGATTGAAATGGAGTTTCTCCCCGACATTCACGTGTTGTGTGAAACCTGCAAAGGCAGGAGATACAATAGAGAGACGCTGGAGGTGAGGTTCAAGGGCAAATCCATTTCGGATGTACTAGATATGACGGTGGAGGAAGCGGTTCAGTTTTTTGAAAACCAGCCGCGCATACTAAGAAAGATTCAGACACTAAGTGAAGTGGGGCTTGGTTACATTTCACTTGGTCAGCATGCCACCACGCTATCAGGTGGCGAGGCACAGCGTGTGAAGCTGGCAACTGAACTTTCAAAACGGGATACGGGCCAGACATTTTATATTCTTGATGAGCCTACCACGGGGCTTCACTTTCAGGATATCAGTCATTTGCTGGATGTACTTCAGAAATTGGTGGACAAGGGGAATACGGTCCTGATTATTGAGCACAATATGGATGTGATCAAGTCGGCTGATCACATAATCGACCTTGGGCCTGAAGGTGGCGAAAAAGGCGGTAAAATCATTGCCAAAGGAACTCCTGAAGTGGTGGCAAATAATCCAGCAGGCTACACAGGTAAATATTTGAAGGCGGAGTTGAGCGCTTAGGAATCCACCTTTTAGGAATGGGAACGCTTAAGGTTTCAAATACTTAAATTTGCACTTCCCATGAGACTGGCACTCAACAAGCAGAAATTGTACTGGACCCTCCAGATCGGAGGTTGGTCACTTTATGCAACAGTGCAGATTGCTGCCAGTGTAGTGGCCGCTGGTGCGTTGGGCGTGAGTACGCAGCGAATTGTCTTCCTTGCCTACGAAGCCGTTTTCTGTTTATTGGTTTCTCATCTCTATCGGCATTATATCAATAAGTGGCGCTGGCTAAGTCTGGGCATGCCACGATTGATACCCAAGGTTATTCTGAGTGTATTTGCACTAGGCTTGTTGATGTACTTTTTGAGAATACCTATTTCGCTTCCGCTGAAATTGTTCAGTGTGGAAGTGGCGTTCGATCCTCAGAATATTCTTGGCTTGTCACTTTATTACGCGATCATTTTTTTCCTGTGGTCTGCTCTGTATTTTATCTACAACTATTTTGAGCGATACAACAAGTCGCTCAAACTGGAGGCATACGCGAGAGAAATTGAATTGAACAATCTCAAATCGCAGCTGAATCCACATTTTATTTTTAATGCGCTCAATAGCATAAGAGCCCTGGTGGATGAAAATCCAGCTAAGTCCAAACAGGCTATCAATCAGCTGTCGAGCATACTCCGCAATTCATTGGTTACAGAAAAACGCGAGCTCACCCGCTTTCAGGATGAGCTCAAGGTGGTAAAGGATTATCTTGGGCTGGAGAGCATTCGTTTTGAGGAAAGATTGCATACAGAATTTATCATTGACCCCAACTCAAAGGAATTTCTTGTGCCACCACTGATGATTCAAACGCTGGTGGAGAACGGAATCAAACACGGTATTTCCCGTCTTACGGAAGGAGGATTGATTCAAATAAAGACTTCGATCGAGAACGATCGCTTGAAAATCCAAATCCGAAATAGCGGAAAATACATAAATGGCGTAAAGAGAACTTCGGGCGGTATGGGACTTGAGAATACGAAGCAGAGATTGCGGCTGATTTACGGAGACGCTGCTTCGTTTAGAATTTTGAATGAAAACGATAGTTTTGTACTCACGGAAATCAACATTCCACACATAAACACGATATGAGAGCACTGATAGTAGATGATGAGAGATTGGCGCGCAAAGAGCTGATCAAATTGTTGGAAGATCACCCTTCGATTGAGGTAGTAGGAGAGGCCATGAATGCAGATGAAGCGGAGCAAATGGTGAACGAACTAAACCCCGATCTACTTTTCTTAGATATACAAATGCCTGGGAGAACAGGCTTTCAATTGTTGGAATCTCTGGATTCTGCACCGCTGGTGGTGTTTACCACGGCTTATGATGAATTTGCACTGAAAGCATTCGAAGTGAATGCACTGGATTATTTGCTGAAGCCAATTCACCCCGAGCGATTGGCAGAGGCGGTTCAAAAGATTAACGAAAAGGAAAAGAGTAAAGGTGGCCGTCCGAAGGACAAGAAACTTGGATTAGAGGATCAGGTTTTTGTGAAAGATGGCGACCGTTGCTGGTTTGTGAGTTTGACCAACATCCGCCTGTTTGAATCAGACGGCAATTACATTAAAGTGTACTTCGACAACAACCGTCCGATGATTCACAAGTCATTGAATGCGTTGGATGAAAAACTAGATGAGAGAGCATTCTTCCGCGCAAGCAGAAAGCACATTATCAATTTGAGCTGGGTGGAAGGCATTGAGCCCTGGTTCAACGGTGGTTTAATGGTAAAACTGAAGGGAGGAGATAAAGTAGAGGTAAGCCGCAGACAGGCTGCGAAGTTTAAAGATATGATGTCGCTGTAAGTTACTTCAGCACCAATTCAATTAATTCTTTCTCCACGTTCCAGTCCTTTGCCAGCTTTAACATGGCCGTGGCCTCCATTTCTGTGACATAACCCTTCAGATTGTTGGCTTCCCATACCATATTGATAAGATCAATTCTGTCTTTTTTGGGATAGTCACCGATAATGTCATTGAGATAAGTTCGTGCCCGATCGAACGCTGTGATAAAATCCTGGGCGATGAAGTCCAGTGCCCATTTAAGTTCGTTTTGTGCATCCAATTCAGCTGCCGTTTGCTCCAGGTTTTGCTTCTCCTCTTCGTCCAATCCGTGGTAGCTGAAGATCACAGCTTTCAGCAACATGTACACCTGCTTCTCTTCGGTAGTCATAATGCACTTAATGTAGCCGAAAATTAGTCAAATTTTTGATGCTATAAATTGATTGCAAATTCAAATCATGAACTCCATAGCAATTTGATCAGCCACCAGCTTCCCTTTGTTCGTTAGCCTAAGGATTTTATTGTCACTGAGTTCGACTAACCCTTGTCCGACAATCTGATACAAATAGGTCGCATGTGTCGCCTCAAATTTGTGGTCATACAAATTTTCGAGCTTGTTGAGATCGCACCCCCACATTGTTCTCAGCGATGTAAAAACGAATTCATTAATCTTGTTTTCCTTTGTTAGCGTTTCAACCTCTGCCGGAACATTACCGTTCCCAATTTCACGAAGGTAGAGAGCATTGTTACTGACGTTGTGTTGTCTTGTATTAAGATTGTAGGAGTGTGCACTTGGCCCGATGCCGAGGTACGGCAACTGTTTCCAATAACTAGTGTTGTGCCTTGAATACTTTTTCGGTTTTGCAAAGTTTGATATTTCGTAATGTTCGTAGCCAAAAGATGTGAGGTTGCCCATGATGAGCTCAAACTGCCTGGCATTTTCCGCTTCGCTGGCAGGCTTCATTTTCCCTTTGCTTAGCCAATTCCCAAATGCGGTTTTTTCTTCAATGGTGAGTGAATAGGTGGAGATGTGATTGGGAGAGATTTTTTTAAGCAGCTCCAGATCTCGAGTCAAAACCTTTTGAGATTGGTCAGGAATGGCAAAGATCAGATCGATACTGATATTATCGAATCCAGTTCGTTGAGCATTTTCAATTGCGTTTGTAGCCGCCTGACTGTCATGTGAACGGTTAAGAAACTTTAAAATACCATCATCAAAAGTCTGCACCCCGATACTCAGCCGATTGATCCCAATTTTTTTGAAATCAATGAGTTTTGCCAGCGACAAATCATCTGGGTTCGCCTCAAGCGTAATTTCAG
>DAORAG010000273.1:0-4597 GCA_035344095.1 Cyclobacteriaceae bacterium
TGCGATGCGGATCCTAATTCAATTCGTTGGGAAGGCCATCGGTCTTTTGATTTTGCGAAAGACAAGGCCAGCGGAAGACTTTCCGTACAAGATGCCCTTCTTCCCATGGCCCATCTATATCGCCATCGGTATGTGGATTTTTATATTGTGGTCAACAGGGATTACGCTGGTGATCTCGGGGCTTACAGTTATCGCGCTGGGATCGGTAGTATATTTGGCGAAAGCCAGGATAAATCATGAATGGCCATTTGCCAAAAACTTACAATAGTGATGATGAAATTTATTGAGCTAACAATTAGCGATGAAGATGAGATCAGGAAACAGCTCGTCAATGTTGACAATATCGGAAGAGTGTTTCCAAGTCCTCAGAATGACCGGCATAGTATGGTGGAATTGAATTACCATAGCATCAATGATGCGCCCGTTGTACTTGAGGTGAATTTGCCATATGAAACTTTGCGTTCCTATTTTTTGCCGTCATAGCGGGGTATGCATATTCCACAATTTGATGACATAAAGGAGGAGGTCGAGTTTTCGACTGCTCGTAGCAGCGGGCCTGGAGGGCAGAATGTCAATAAAGTCAATAGTAAAGTTGTGTTGCGTTGGAATGTAGTGCATTCAACCCTGTTGACGGAAGAGGTCAAATCGATTTTGACAACTCAGCTCAAATCAAAGCTCACCTCCACTGGCGACCTGATTGTTGCAGTTCAAGAGAGCAGATCTCAACGTGAAAACAAGGAGCTTGCGATTGTCAAATTGAATCACCTTCTAAAACGAAGTCTTACACCTAAGAAGAAAAGGAAACCCACTAAGCCCACAAAGGCATCGAAAGTAAAACGGCAGAAGGAGAAAAAATTAAAATCCGAGAAGAAACAGTGGCGCCAAAAGCCGCAATGACTACCAGTCATCATCCGTATCCTTCACTTCGAAGTTATCGGCAAAAGCTTTGCCCAGGAGCCCAAGCGTGTTGGGTTTCATCCAATCTTGTGACAATTGTGTGCCATTGCTCTTACTGCACAGCCCAGTCAACGCTTCCTTTTCTTTTATAGATTTATAGCCGATCTCTCCCGTCACCATGATCTTATCAAACGTAACACGGTAACGGCCATCTCTTACTGACACCGAGCCCTTTCCGCTAAACTTTCCGGTTTGCAGAATTAAAGGAGTTTCAACTTGACTGAATTGAAACTTCAGGTAGTCAACAGTAAGATCATTGACATCAAAAGTCATTTCATTAGCCGCTACTTTGATATTGGAGATGTGTTTATTCTTTTTGTAGTTCTCCTCGAGTACAGCATACGAGATACCTTCTTTTTGAAAAACAGCCTGATAAACAATTTCTTGATCGATCAGTTTGAAATCCTCGTAGCTGGTTGACTGTAGGAGGGAGATTAAGCCAAAGACTGCGATTGACGCAATAGTTTTCATTTGTCCAATTTTGCTATAAAGATAGTAACGTGGATGAAAACCGGATAGTATAATATGAAGGCGGGCCAAAATGGCCCACCCCGAAGAGAAATCCCTGCATTAGGTTTAGGACTTGATGCCAAAAGACCTCTTCTTATTTATTATGAAGATCGACACATTAATAGGCCAAGTCAATCACCCCACTAAGGGTAAAAAATTTTTCATCTGTAGTTGAGTAGCTTTTTATAGTAGCGTGCCATTTTTTGAGGAGACACCCCCGATAGGTACATTAGAAATATCGTGAGGTTTGCCAGTTGAACACGAAACCAGGAGTTGGTATGATACTTTCTGTCCGACACCATGATGCTTTTGGGAATGATTCTAAACTTATATCGTTTCTGAATTCTCCGAATCAGGTCGTAGTCTTCCATGATGATAAAGTGTTCATTAAATCTACCCAACTCCTCAAAGACTCGTTTTTTGATAAACAGTGTTTGATCGCCACCGCGACACATGATGCGATCAAACCGCGTAAAGTAGGCGTTGATTTTCAAAATGGATTTTTTTGAGTCAAACTGATATCGATAACAACCTGCATCAAACCCGGCATTCAATGCCTCTTTGATGTCACTCACAAAAGTGTCGACCAGCTTTACATCTGCATGAACAAAATAGATAATATCGCCTGTCGCTTGAGTGGCCCCCAGATTCATCTGAGCAGCCCGTGATTTTGTTGCGCACCGTAAAACACCAGCCCCTGCTTTGTCCGCCACTTCAACCGTGGAATCAGTGCTATTGCCATCCACCACAATCACTTCAGCAACGCTTCCATCGCCATGACCAAAAATGAACTCAACGAGCTGGCCTATATGCTGTTCTTCATTGAATGTTGGAATGATCACACTTATTCGCATGACCTCTGGGTTGATTCGCTATGTAGTCGCCCCACCACAGCTTGATCCTGCTCCCGCGGTGCATCCAAAGCAATGCTGGTTTACTAATATTTCTCTTTGCTCCAGGTTTCTGGTATTCCAATTCGAAATGTGATTTTCCTCGTTGGAAACTTTCATGTCCAACATTTGATTGAAATCACAATCATAGAGATATCCATCCCACCCGACAGACACGGTATTTCTACACATCACACCTGCTGCTGCAACCGGATTATAAGATGAGATAAGCTTCTCCATGTAGGATTCATAATTGCCACTTACTAAAAGATAGTCCAGGAAGCGACTGATCGGTAAGTTGGTAATTGTGAACAACTGATTGAAATCAATCCTGTGAGCATCTTTCAATCGCTTTTTGAATTCCATCTCCAGCGACTCCTGCGAGCCAGGAAGAAATGCGCCTGAAGGATTGTAAACCAGATTGAGAATGAGATTGGTTCCAGGCTTTCCGTATCCAACATCGTTGAGCATGTGGAGTGCTCTGATTGATTTCTCAAATACTCCTTCTCCTCTCTGAGAATCTGTTCGCATGGCGGTGAAATAGGGGAGGGATGAGGTCACTTCTATTCGATGCTTTTTGAAGAAATCAGGCAGGTCGTGATACTTCGGATTGGCGACAATAATGGTAAGGTTACACCTTACAATAATTTTAATGTCTTTGCTGATCGCCCTGATCCCTTCAATGAACCATCTGAAATTTTCATTCATCTCCGGAGCACCTCCGGTAATGTCAACCGTAGTGAATTGATTTGACTTAATGACATCAAGGCACTGCTGCATTGTTTCCTTAGTCATGATCTCCTTACGATCAGGCCCCGCATCCACATGACAGTGCTTGCAGGTCTGGTTGCACATCTTGCCGACATTCACCTGGAAGATCTCAATGCGCGTAGGTTTAAGGGGATATAAATTGGATGCTCTCAGCTTGCTTGCAAATGCATCTGGTTCAAATCCCGTTGGAGTTCTTTCACTTAGGATTTTGAGTTCATAGGCTACATCTGCGAGTTCGCTGTGCCTCGCCTTCAGTGATTTGATCATTACATCGAAAGTTCTTTGTATTTATTCATCATCTGTACGCCATGCACCAGACTTGCTCCGCTGCGAATAGCCGCTGCCACATGAACGGCCTCCATCATTTGCTGTTCATCGCAGCCCTTCTCCATAGTATCAACGGTGTAGGCGTCAATACAGTAGGGGCACTGAATGGTGTGGGAAACGGCAAGTGCGATCAATGATTTTTCTCGGGCAGTCAATGCGCCCTCCTTGAATACTTCACCATAGTAGTCGAAAAATTTATCAGCAAGTGTCTTTTGAAATTCACTGATATTGCCAAACTTCTTGAGATCGTCAGGATTGTAATATGTTTTCATTCTTTGAATTGTAAATTATTATTTGATAAATATACGACTCAATGATGAATACCACTTCCCGCTCCTACTTTCGAACTAAAAAACTCATAGAACTGTAATTAAGAAGACAAAGTGTTTGATTCGCTCATACCTAGATTTAGGCTGACATGAAAATTATTCTTTCATTTTTGATGGTTTGTTCAGGTACGGTGATATATGGTCAGGCGCCAGATCACAAGGTATTTTCTGAATTACTGACTAAATATGTGAGCAAAGACGGGAAAGTCAACTACACCGGTTTTATTGATGACCGCGAATTATTCCAGCGTTACTTGAATTCTTTGTCGCAAAATCCACCTACGAAGTCATGGACTGCCAACCAAAGAAAAGCCTATTGGATCAATGCCTATAATGCTTTTACAATCAAGCTGATCGTGGATAATTATCCGGTGAAGAGCATTAAGGACCTTGGAGGTTGGATATATAAAGTGAATACAGCCTGGGATATTCGTTTTATCAAGATTGGCACGGAGACCCTTGACTTGAATAATATCGAACATGAAAAACTGAGACGTGAATTTGACGACCCAAGAATTCATTTTGCCATTGTGTGTGCGTCAAAATCATGCCCAAAGTTGATGAATGAAGCTTATGTCGCGGAAAAACTTGAAGAGCAATTGGACGAGGCTGGGCGATCGTTTTTGAATGACCCCTCGAGAAATAAAATCTCCAGGGATAACGTGGAGTTGTCCAGCATATTCAAATGGTATAAAGGTGACTTTACAAAGAAGACGACATTGATTGAGTTTGTGAATCGTTTCACGACACAAAAAATAAGTCGCGATGCAACCATCGGCTATCTCGACTATGACTGGAGCCTGAACGAGTAAG
>DAORAG010000274.1:0-4597 GCA_035344095.1 Cyclobacteriaceae bacterium
TGGTATGCATTCAATGTGCCGCACCAATACAACAAAAGGAATTATTGGTAATCAAAGGCGCCACAATAATTGATGGAACGGGGGCACCTGCCATGCCTAATGCCGCCATGGTAATTCTGGACGGTACAATCCAATCGATTGGTGATGCCAATTCAACTGAGATTCCGAACGGAGCAACTTTGGTAGATGCCACTGGCAAGTTTGTGATGCCCGGACTAATCAACGCCCATGGCCATATCGGAGGCACCACCGGTCTTTCCGCAGGGTATTCAACTGAAAATGTGATCCGGGATTTGCGGCTATCTGCTGCCTATGGAGTCACCACAGTTTTCAGCCTAGGTGGTGATGAGGCTCCATCGATCGCTATCCGGGATGAGCAGGATACTATTTCGCTTGATAGAAGTCGTTTGTATGTAGCAGGGGAAGTAGTGACTGGCAAAACACCGGAGGAGGCACGTGCAGCGGTTGATAAAAATGCCGCGATGAATGTAGACGTCATCAAAATTCGAGTGGATGACAATCTTGGCACTACTGAAAAAATGAGTCCTGAGATTTATGAGGCGGTGATTGATCAAGCAAAAAAACATAATCTACCCGTAGCTGCTCACATCTTTTATTTGGATGACGCCAAGGCCCTTGTCAAACTTGGAGTTCGTATGATTGCCCACAGTGTCCGGGATCGAGAGGTCGATGATGAATTTATCCAGTTGATGCTCGCAAACAATACTTACTACTGCCCTACACTCATGCGAGAAGTATCAACATTCATTTATGAGTCCACACCGTCATTCTTTGAAGACCCTTTTTTCTTAAAAGAGGCGGACACTTCAATCATCAATCAACTTAATCAACCCGAACGGCAGCAACGCATCAAGGAAAGTAAAGGAACTCAAGCCTATAAGGAAGCGCTGCGCATTGCAAAACTAAATCTGAAAAAACTCGCTGACCAGGGGGTGATGATCGCAATGGGGACCGACACCGGACCGCCTGCACGATTCCAGGGTTACTTCGAACACCTTGAACTCCAACAAATGACTGAAGCAGGAATGTCCCCCGGTCAAATCATAGTTGCAGCCACAAAAACAGCAGCAAAATGCATTGGCGATGACGAAATTGGCACACTGGAGAAAGGCAAGAAAGCCGACTTTTTGATTCTTGACGACAATCCGTTGGATGATATACAAAATACCAGATCGATTGAGTCGGTGTGGATAGGTGGGAAAAAGCTAAATTAAAATTCAAGTCGATAGCTTAACACCGGAATAAAGCCAACTGACTTTTCCTGCACTACACGCTGGCCGGCAACACTGTAGAAATCATATAATACATTCTCTTTTCCAAAAACATTTTGAATGTCCAGACGCCATTCGCTTGTTGTTCTTCTGGTATTTTTTCTAAAGCTAATCTGCAGATCAGTCCTGGTATAGTCTGGGTACTTTACCTTATAAGTTCCAATAAGCGGGCGAACCTCCTGCCCTAACTGGCGAGAAGCCTGAACGTTTATTGGTGTGTACCTTTTGTTTCCAGCCCAACTCATCTTGAGACTTACTCCTAAAATGTTGTTTCGGGCATTTTTACCAACGCTAAATTCCTTTCCCACCAAAAGATTACTTGCTGTATTACCATTAAACCTTGTGTCCCACTCAGCACCATCTCTTGCTCTGTATTTCGATTCGTAGAATGTAAGATTTGCAAGGTAGTAGTAGCTGTCTGCAAATGTTCTTTCAAGTGTGAACTCCATGCCATAATTTTTTCCTGTCCCAGCATTGATCAGTTGCTGTGGAGTGTAACCATCTGTCAGGTTAAGCGTGGAAAATGCATTTCGGTCACGGTCGAGAAACACGGGAACATTATAAAGATACTGGTAGTAGACCTCCGTTCGAAAATAGGCCTTCTCGTTAAATGATTTTTCATATCCTATTACATAGTGATTTGCCTTCGTTAAACCGAGGTTCCGATTGTATTGGAGAATGGCGCCATTGTCCGCGATAAAATTGCCAAAGTAATATTCGAGTGACTCTATTCTGCTGTGTACACCAAATCCGGCAGTGAACGCTTTATCATCCTCGATTTGCCAGCGCAAACTGGAGCGGGGTTCATAGGAAGATTCGCCATTTAGATTAAAATGCAAAATATGAAGTCCATTCACCAGGCTCAATTTATTGCTTACTCGAAATTGCCACGATAGGTACGCTTGCTTTGAACCCGTGCTACCCGAATCGTTAAAGGGAGTATAGTTATCATAAGGTGCAGGTGCGAGTGAATTTTGAACATGGTCTTCGAAGCTGAAATCCAGGAGGCTATAGGTAAAGCCCGCTTCTAACGTGTGGTGCGCATTGAACTTTCTATTGGCACGTATAAATGCTCGCTTAAATGTCTTTGTAAAATTCTGAGTTTCTATAAATAGCGCATCATCCTCCCTCATAAAGTCATCGATGATTTGTGTTCCGGAAATGGCCACTGTCGTTTTGATCGAAGTTTTTCGATCAGGATAAAACTGATTAGATACGCCAACAACACCCATGTCATAAGTCTCCTCACCAGACTCAGGGAAAAATTCATTAAGGGTGCTGCTCTTGCCCCCCAGCCCAAATACCGAAAAAGTACCCAACGAACGAGTTGGAAAATTCAACTTGAAAGACAAGTCCTGAAAAGAAATTTTCTCATCATCATCAAGGATATCAAGTCCAAGACCCTGCAACATGGCTAGTGTTGAGTATCTGTAATTGAAAAGGTACGATGACTTGCCCAAACCGATTGGCCCCTCAGATGAAACGTCAAGTCCCAGCAAACCCGCCTGCACCGTGTTCTCAACTTTACTGTTATTTCCACTACGAAGATGAATATCAAAAACTCCGGCTGTCGCATTTCCATACTCAGGCGCGAACGCACCCGTGTAAAAATCGGAACGACTGATTACCTGCGTACTGAACATGCTGATGCCGCCACTGGAGGTTCCTTCGGAAGAAAAATGATTAGGACTTGGTATTTCAATGCCATCCAGTTTCCAGAGTATCCCACGTGGTGTATTTCCACGAATCACGATTTCATTGTTAGGATCATTTTGACTTACCACTCCGGCAAATGAGGAAGCAAGTCGCATAGGATCACCCAGCCCAATGGGAAATCTCTTCGTCTCCTCAACCGTAAAAGACCTTGCGCTTACTTGTGCCATCTGATTGACGGGCAACGAAACCACGCCATCATCTACCACCACCAGCTCCTCCATTTGAGTGACCGACTCCGCAATTTCAATATTGACTACCGCTTCCTTGCCACTACCGATGAGTATGTTGGGAATTATCCGTTCATCATATCCAACATACGTCACTTTTAAACTTCGCCTGCCCAATGGCACATTTTCGATTTTGAAATTTCCATCCACATCGGTAGCGGCTCCCAAAAGAGGTTCAATCCCAATAACGGTAACCGTGGCACCAATTACAGGCACCTGTGTCGCCTCATCCAACACGCTTCCTCTGATGGTTTGCTTCAGCGTATTGTACATCAATACTACCTTCTTGTTGACAATTCTGTACTTAAGGGGCATTACTTCCGTGAGCTTATCAAGCGCCTCGGTTAGTGTATTGTTGTTGAAACTGACCGACACGGGCTCATCGAGTGGGATAGTGCTGTTACTATAGGAAAATTTTTCACCAAGTGTTTCTTCCATGTATTTGATCACCTCCTTCAGCGGTGTTTCTGAGAAAGATCGTGTAAATCTGATCTCATCTTGCTGTGCCATCACAACATGAAATAAGAAACAAATTAATAGTGCCAATAGATTTTTCATTCTTGCCTTTAATTAGAATTGATTGCAGCCTTCGCCTGTGAGTCGATAGCCATCAGCGGTCTTCTCCAGTGTCAGATTCATGGTTAGTTTTAAAATCTCCAAAATCTCATCGAGTTTTGGTTGCTCGAACGTGCTGGTAAACCTGCAACCCCCTATCTTATTGTCTTCGATCGCAACGGTAACGTTGAAATTTCTACTGAGATCAGCGACTACCTCTCTCAGAGGAAGATCGCTATAGCTAAGAATTCCAGTTCTCCAATAGTCTGGATTACCAGGTATCAAATCATAACTTTTCAATGTATTTGTCCCTCGATCCAACAGCCCATACATTCCCTTTTCAAGTATCACTTCGTCTTCAGCGTTCCGTTTTCTAAATGCCACACGCCCTGTTGAAACACTCACCGAAATATCTTTAGAAGAAGAATATGCGTTTACGTTGAAAGAAGTTCCTAACACTTCTATGGTCGCATCAGATACAGTAATGACAAAGGGCCGATCCGGATTCTTGACTACATCGAAGAATGCCTCTCCCTCAAGTGATACGTTTCGAGTGGCTCCACTAAAGTCACCCTCGTAGGCCAGGCGACTGTCTGCGTTTAATGTTACTTTAGTTCCGTCAGGCAAAGAGACGCTTTTACTCTCTCGTGCCGTAGCAAAGGATGTCTCGCTGCTGTTCTGCGAACCGACAAAATAATATCCGATTCCAGCGGCAATGACCAACAACGCTGCGATGCGAAGGAGGACTGATGGCAAGCGGAATGTTTTAGCCCTTCGGTTTCGAAATCTTTCCCATGATTGGTCTGT
>DAORAG010000275.1:0-4592 GCA_035344095.1 Cyclobacteriaceae bacterium
TTTTGATGAAATTCAATGCGGCATGGGGCGAGCTGGAAGTCTGTTCGCCTTCGAGCAATTTGATGTCGTACCCGACATCGTGACTATCGGAAAAGCCTTTGGTGGTGGGTTGCCCATCGGAGCATTCATCTCTTCTTACGAGAATATGCAATCGCTGATTCACAAGCCTATGCTTGGCCACATTACTACTTTTGGCGGGAATCCGGTTTGCTGTGCATCGGCACTTGCTACAATCAAAGTAATACGGGAGGAACGTCTTTTGGATGATGTAGAAAGAAAAGGGAAACTATTCGAGCGGTACCTCAGTCATCCCTCGATTAAAGAAATAAGGCGTGTGGGACTGTTCTTCGCCATCGACTTTGAATCTGAGGATAGGGTTCAGCGAATTGTAAAATATGCTTTAGAGAAAGGTGTGGTTTGTTTTTGGTTTCTCTCCTGTCCTGCCAGCTTTCGTATCGCGCCACCGCTTACGATTACCGATGAACAAGTAAAGGAATCATGCGATGTGATTCTTGAAGCAATTGAGCAGTCTTAAGTTTTAGCCAAGATTTTCAATCACCAGATTGTGATTGGTGTAAATGCAAATATCAGCTGCGATGTGCAAGCTATCCCTAACCATTTCCTCTGCGCTCAATTGGGGTGCATGTTTTTTTAACGCCAAAGCGGCCGCCTGAGCATACATCGAACCTGATCCGATGGCAGCTACCTGGTTGTCTGGCTCAAGTACATCTCCGGTTCCCGACAATACCAACAACTCATCTTTGTTTGCTGTAATGATCATTGCCTCCAACCGTCTCAGATAGCGATCCATACGCCAGTCTTTGGCAAGCTCTATCGCTGCTCTTTTCATATTACCGCCAAACGCGTTCAGCTTTTCATCAAAGCGATCCAGAAGAGTAAATGCATCGGCTGTTGAACCCGCAAAACCAACCAGTATTTTCCCGTCCTGTAGTTTTCTGATCTTTCGGACGTTGCTCTTCGCCACTGTATTTCCCATGGTCGCCTGACCGTCACCGCCAATAGAGACTTTGCCATTATGCAGTACCGCAAGAATGGTTGTCGCGTGAATTTTTTCCATTGATTATTAAATCAGAATTCTCACCGGATCTTCAAGAAGACCCTTGAGTGTTTTCAAGAAGGCCGACCCTACCGCACCGTCCACCGCACGGTGATCGCACGACAAGGTTACTTTCATCACATTTCCAGGCACGATCTGACCGTTTTTCACGACAGGTGTTTCCTTAATGCCTCCAACTGCCAAAATACATGCGTCAGGCGGGTTGATAATCGCAGTAAACTCTTCGATGCCGAACATTCCAAGGTTGGAAATCGTGAACGTACTTCCTTCCCACTCAGATGGTTGCAACTTTTTATCGTGAGCTTTTTGCGCGAGTTCTTTTACCTCTGTAGCAATGTGCGCCAGTGATTTGTTATCTGCAAAGCGCACTACCGGAACAACGAGTCCGTCTTTCACAGCCACAGCCACACCTATATGGATGTGACGGTTCTTTCTCATCTTATCACCTAGCCAGGACACATTAACATCCGGGTGCTGTCGCAAAGCAGCGGCAGTTGCCTTGAGTACGATGTCGTTGAACGAAATCTTCGCTGGCGAAACTTCATTGATGCTCTTTCGTGCCTCCACCGCCTTGTCCATGTTAATCTCCATGGTAAGGTAGAAGTGAGGCGCTGTGAACTTACTTTCCGACAGCCTGCGTGCGATGGTCTTGCGCATCTGTGAAACTGGAATCTCTTCGAAGCTTTCCTCTCCCACTACCGATGGCAACACAATCTTCTTATCAGCACCGCTTTTCGCTTGAGGCGCTGATGAAGGCTTATAGTTTTCGATATCGCGTTTGGTTATCCTGCCATGATCTCCAGTTCCCTCGATTTTAGAAATATCGTAGCCCATATCCTTAGCCATCTTCTTGGCCAATGGAGATGCCTTCAGTCGACCATTAGCGCTACCGTTGCTACTGGAAGCACCAGACGAAGGAGATGATTTGGTTTCTGTTGCTGATGATGAAGACGAAGATGAAGATAACGCTGGCTCTTCACTTTTGCTTCCGCCATTGCCTTGGGCCTCGTAAGCTTTCAACAAAGTTTGCCAATCAGCGCCCTTCTCGCCAACGATAGCCAGCACCCCGTTAACTGGGATTGACTCTTTTTCCTTTGCACCAATATAAAGTAGCGTACCAGTATGGTACGATTCATACTCCATCGTTGCCTTGTCTGTCTCCACCTCTGCCATTAGCTCTCCTGACTTCACGGTATCTCCCACTTTCTTATGCCATGCAGCAATCACGCCTTCGGTCATTGTATCACTCATCTTAGGCATGGGCACGACCTCAGCCTTGATATTTGACGTATCTATGGCCTCAGCCACCGCTGTTTCCTTTGCAGGAGTCGATGACGTAATGCCTCCCTCGCTCGCTGATTTCTTATTTTCTGACTTTGCCTCAGAAAGCAGGGCTGCAATATCCTCTCCCTTCTTGCCCACCACAGCCAGCACACCGTTCACTTGAACAGCCTCTCCCTCTTTGGCCCCCAGGTGCAGCACCACTCCATCGTTGAAAGACTCGTAATCCATTGTAGCCTTATCGGTCTCGATTTCCGCCATAAGTTCTCCCGACTTTACGGAGTCTCCCACTTTCTTATGCCATTTTGCGATTACACCCTCGGTCATGGTGTCACTCATTTTGGGCATGCGCACTATTTCTGCCATTGCTTAGCTCTTTTTTACGGATTAGAAGGCCTAAAAATAGCGGTTATAACGCCTATTTTCAAATCCTGTAGGAGGAGGCTAAAAAGGAATATTACCAATGATAAATTCTACAACCAGGTCATTGTTGAAGAATTTGTTGGCAGTCAGGTACGAAGCCCGAACACCCACCTCGACAATCGGAAGGAAACGCATAACGTTGATGTCAAAGGTCACCTCTGCACCCATTGACTGATATGTAGCTCCATTGTCCACAAAATAACGCTGAGTTGGCTGCCCGGGTAGGAAACGATAGAGATAGATCAGCCCTTCACTTTTACCATAATCGAAAAACAGGTTAGTCTTTATCCTTTGAAGGTTGAGGATTGGACCAAGACTAATGTCAGGATACCAAATCGGCAGAGCATAGTTGGCAGATAGGCTTATAAATTTTGTATCCCTTGGGTAACTATAACCTCTTGGTTTGGAGATGCGATTCCGGAATTGATATGTAGAAAGAGATGGGTCTGACAATGACTCCTGGTACCCTCCTCTGAAATACAGGGAGTGATGTTTAAACAACCCGGGGAAAAACAATGTGGCGCGTGCCACGTTCATCCGGCCCTCGAAATCAGAGTTAAAAATTGTCGAGTAGGTTTCCGCGGCAAAGGCCTGGCCGAATCGTGGATTAAAGTCCCGCCTGCTTTGCTTCAGTAGATTTGACGCAGTGAATGAGAAGTGGTTAAAAACCAGATCACCATTACTCACCCTGTCAGTAAAATTGAAAAACAAAGTATCATTGGCCGGCACCAGCCTGCCAAAACCGGAACCCACATTGGAACCATTTTCTGTGACTGCATATTTGAACCCCGAGACTTGTGAGTAGCCTACTGCATTACTCACCGATACACTTCGATGAAATTTTGATTGCGTAAGCAAAAGAGGAATTCTCAATCCGGCATTACCACCAATTTCTGTCCATTGGAATGAAACATCACGCCCAAACGCTCCCGTGTCTTCTTCCCGCTTGGCATAAGTAAATTCGCCATCAAAAATCGGATACATGCCCTGGTAGCTGATTCCAGCTCGCCATGTTCCGGTTCGTTCATTAATATCGAATTGATATCCACCACTGATTTCTGTTGTGCTGAGGATATCACGCGAGACGATGCCCAGATTAGCCTGACTAAGTGAATTGAGTACATACACACCCCACGAATGCGGGTTAATCATTCCACTGCTCCTTCGGTATCTCCGGGTTGCAAATCTTTCGTTCGGAACAGTCTGCAACAGGTTCGGTTCTCCCTCCTGTTCAGCAAGGGTAGCACTGAATAAATCATTTGTGACGCTTACATTTTCAATTTCCTTCCAAGCGCTCTTTGCATATGGCACCCTCACCACATCGAGCCCGTCTTTTGACTGATCATTGTAATAGATGTGCTTACCATCAGGTGAAATAGCCGGGTTATATGCTCCGTACTTGCTTGACGTTACCTGATAACGTTTATCGGTCGAAGTATCAAGGCAATAAATGTTGTCGATGCCGCTGTAAGGGGAATTAAAGAAAAGGTCATCACCATAAAGCACGGGATGACCAACGTTCTCGTCTTTTGCATTGTACAAATCTTTGGTCTCCTCGGTGGCAACGTCAACACTTGAAATCACTTTTCCATTTTTCGTTAGCCGGATATAAACAATTGACTTTCCATTGTCACTCCAACGAGGCATCGAGATGAGGTCGTTATTCGGGTTTGCAAATCTGTCGATGACACGCCCGGTGTTATAATCAAGTACCACAAGGCTAACCTGATACGAATCATCGGTTTCAACTGTTACTACTTTCGAGCCATCCGGTGAAATGCTCGCTCCTGCATAGCGTGAAGTCTTAACC
>DAORAG010000276.1:0-4591 GCA_035344095.1 Cyclobacteriaceae bacterium
ACTAAAATCAAAATGAAATATAAATCGACTATGAATGCAGTAAAAACAATTTTCGCGATTGCGCTGATTGCTGTGATGACGGCAGGAAGGCCGGTGGCTACTGGCTATGAAATTGGTGACACGGCCACGGACTTCAAATTGAAGAATGTGGACGGTAAGACGGTGTCTTTGAGTGATTTTAAAGATGCAAAGGGATACATAGTGATTTTTGACTGCAATACATGCCCCTATTCAAAAGCATATAATGATCGCATCATTGCACTCAACAAGAAATATGCTCCAAAGGGCTTTCCGGTGATCACGATCAATGCCAATGATCCGTCAATATCTCCAGGTGACTCCTTTGAGGAGATGAAGAGTAGAGCAAAGTCAAAAAATTATGATTTCCCGTATTTGTTTGACGAATCTCAAGAGGTAGCAAGGGCCTAT
This sequence comes from Cyclobacteriaceae bacterium, assembly GCA_035344095.1. Lineage (GTDB taxonomy): Bacteria > Bacteroidota > Bacteroidia > Cytophagales > Cyclobacteriaceae > ELB16-189. The sequence continues at coordinate 430 of DAORAG010000276.1, forward strand.
GGAGCAACCAACACACCTCATGTTTTTGTTTTGGATAAGGTGAGTGCCAATGAATCGAAGGTTGCCTACATCGGTGCGATTGATGATAATTCGCGAAATGCCAATGCAGTAACCAAGCGATATGTGGAGGACGCGGTGGATGCATTGCTAGAGCAAAAAACTGTACCCACCACACGCACTAAGGCGATCGGGTGTACGATCAAATGGAAAAATTCATAATAGATTTAATGGCGATAGAGAAAGCCGGTAATTAATGCCGGCTTTTTTTTATTGGATCATTTCCAAAATCTCATCAAGGTACTCACGGGTGTTGCTTAGTCTTGGCACTTTGTTTTGCCCTCCCAGTTTTCCCCTCTTCTTCATCCAGTTGTAAAATGTTCCTTCACTCACGCTGTGAATTTTTGGCATCATTAGGGCCAGATCAAACGCTCGCTTCGCATCATAGTCTGAGTTGATCCTTCGCAGCTCCTCATCCAGTAATCTGGTAAACTGATCAATGTCGCTGGGCTTATTTTTGAATTCGATAATCCACTCGTGGCCACCCCGGTGTGATTTCTCCAGAAAAATAGGCCCAACTGTAAAGTTGTCTATTACAGCGCCAGTTTGTTCACAAGCTTTGGTAATGGCAGTTTCCGCATTTTCGATGATGACTTCTTCGCCAAATACATTAATGAAGTGTTTGGTCCTGCCGGAGATTCTGATGCGGTATGGAGAGGTCGAAGTAAACTTAACCGTGTCACCAATATTGTATCGCCACAGGCCTGCGTTTGTGGTTATCACCATTGCATAGTTTTTTCCAATTTCGACCTCACTCAGTGTTAACACCCTCGGTTTTTCGTCATGCAATTCTTCTGTTGGGATGAACTCATAATACACGCCATAGTCCAGCATCAGGAGTAAGTCGCTCGAGTCTTTTTGGTCCTGTATACCAAAGAAGCCTTCGGATGCATTGTAGGTGTCCCAATACCTCATTCCTTCAGAAGGAATGAGCGACTTGAACAGATTTTTATAAGGCTGGAATGCCACGGCACCATGGAAGAACACTTCCAGGTTGGGCCATACCTCCAGGATATTGCTCTTGTTCTCAATTTGCATAATGCGCTGGATGAGCAACACAGTCCAGGTTGGTACTCCAGCGATATTGGTCACATTGACTTTGGCCGTTTCGGCTGCCAGCAATTCAATTTTTTCTTCCCAATTGTCCATCAGTGCCACGTCCAGGCTTGGTGTTCTGATGAACTGGGCCCATGGCGGAAGGTTTTGCATAATTACGGCTGATACATCACCATAGAATGAACTCGATGTCGGATCAAACTCGTTGGCCTTATGACTTCCACCCACAGCTACACCCTTACCGGAAAAGATCTGTGTGTCGGGGTAGTTATTGACGTACAGCGAGAGTAAATCCTTACCGCCCTTAAAGTGGCAATCCTCCAGCGCTTCTGGGGAAACTGGAATGAACTTGCTACGCGCATTAGTCGTTCCCGATGACTTTGCAAACCACTTTATTTCCGTTGGCCACAATACGTTTTGTTCACCTCGCATGGTGCGGCTGATATAGGGAAAGATTTCCTCATAGGTATTCACGGGTACTCGGAGCTTGTAGGCCATGCCGTCACGGATTTCATCAAAGCCATACTTTTTGCCATACTCTGTGTGCTTCCCCATTTGCAACAATTTCTTCAGCACCTCATCCTGTACATCATGGGGATATTTCATAAAAAGCTCCATTTGATGCATGCGCTTTTTCATCACCCAAGTGAGAATGGAATTGAGTATTTGCATAGTATGTAAAACCTAAAATAAGCTCGATGACACCTATTTAACCCAAATTATGCATAAAGCATAATTTGCCCAAAACGGCAGACGAAAGCTTCGCTTTGTCTGGGTTATACCCTGACAAAAATTTCATCTGGAAATTTTTCGTCACATTCTGGGTTTAACAAATTAAAGCTGGGAGCTACCTGTTCGAAAAAATAATTATGAGGTGGGCTCTACTTTTGCCCTTCTTAGCTGGAAGTTCTGTCCTAGATATACTTTCCGTACCATAGGGTCATTGGCAAGCTCTTCGGCAGATCCCGCACGGAAAAGTTTACCTTCTACCATCAGGTAAGCACGATCCGTGATCGACAGCGTTTCATCTACATTGTGATCGGTAATGAGAATTCCGATGTTCTTTTTTTTGAGTTTGGATACAATGGATTGAATCTCTTCAACAGCAATCGGGTCAACACCAGCAAAGGGCTCATCTAACAACACAAAATGTGGATCAACCGCCAGAGCTCGCGCGATTTCTGTTCTCCTGCGCTCGCCTCCTGAAAGCACCATGCCCAAATTTTTTCTCACATGCGTAAGGCTAAATTCCTCAAGCAACGATTCCACTTTTTCCTTGCGATCCTTCTTACTCATCTCCCTCATTTCCAGAGGGGCCATCAAATTCTCTTCAACTGTGAGTTTTCGAAAAACAGAGGCCTCCTGCGCAAGGTATCCGATACCCAATTTGGCCCGCTGAAACATTGGCAGCTGAGTGATGTCCTCCTGATCCAGAAAAATTTCTCCAGCATTGGGTTTGATCAACCCCACGATCATGTAAAAACTCGTTGTCTTTCCCGCACCGTTCGGTCCCAATAGTCCAACTATTTCACCTTGCTCTACCTGCACGGATACGTTATTCACCACAGTCCGCTTCTTGTACTTCTTCACCAGATTATGTGCCCGTAGTATCATGCTAGTCAAATTTGATGTCTTTCAACCTCAATTGCAAAGACGTCATTCCGTTGAAAGTATTTTCTTCAATTGTGTAGGCGATCCTGCACTCGTCACCATTCGACAATCTTTCGTAGTGTTCCATCATGTCAAAACCAACCACGTTCATTACGGACTCACTTCCATGCTGCCCTGCCAGAAAGCGGATGTGTTTGTCTTTAAATGTTGACAGTGCATTCATAACAAAAACCCGGCCTGATTCAAAAACAGGTTTATGGTTTTCAGGCCCAAAAGGAGCCATTTGCTTCAAAATCGACCTGAATTTAGAGGTGATGGCATCAAATGGGAGCTCGATATCGATTTCCACAACGGGAATGAGCATCTCTTCGGTGATTGTGGATGAAACCACTTCTTCGAACTTCGACTGGAAGGCAATAAGATTCTCTTTAGACATCGTAAGACCAGCGGCATATTTGTGTCCACCAAATTTTTCGAGCAGCTCACTGCAACTCGCTATTGCCTGGTGAAGATCAAAGTCCCTTACACTTCTGGCTGACCCCGTGATTTTATCATTGGACTGCGTAAGAATAATGGTGGGGCGATAATATTTTTCTACACAGCGCGCAGCCACAATTCCAATTACACCTTTGTGCCAGTTCTCTTTAAAAAGTACTGTTGATTTTGCGCTCGCGAAGTTTTCGTTTGCCTCTATCATCGCAATGGCTTCCTCGGTTATCGACAAATCGAATTCTCTTCGAATATCATTTTTTAAGTCTATCTTCTCCGCGAGCATCATCGCCTCTTCTTCCGTCTTTGCAATCAATAGTTCAACAGCAGCATGGGCGTGACTCACTCTGCCTGCGGCATTGATTCTCGGGCCAAGAGTAAAAACCACAGATGCAATGTCGATCTCTGATTTGTTTCCGGACAACTCGATGAGCGCCTTGAGGCCAGGCAACGGAGACTCATTTAATTTCTTAAGGCCGTAATAGGCGAGTATTCTGTTCTCACCATTTACGGGGACAATATCAGATGCAATACTCACGGCCACCAGGTCAATGAACTTCTCCAGCTCTTTTTCATCGCGATGTTTTCTGGCGTAAGCTTGCAGCAGTTTGTACCCAATACCACATCCGCTAAGTTCCGTGAAAGGATAGTTACAATCATCCCGCTTCGGATCTAGCACCGCCACAGCCTGAGGAATTTCTTCACCAGGTAAATGATGATCGCAGATAATGAAATCAATGCCTTTGTGATCTGCCAGCATCACCATATCGGATGACTTAATGCCAAGGTCCAAAGCGATGATGAGGGAAAAGCCATTTTGTTCAGCCCAAAGTATTCCGTCTCGTGATACACCATATCCTTCCTTCGATCGATCCGGAATGTAGAACTTGCAATTGGTATAGAAGGTGGTGAGGTAGCTGTACACCAGCGCGACCGATGTTGTGCCGTC
>DAORAG010000277.1:0-4575 GCA_035344095.1 Cyclobacteriaceae bacterium
CGTTTATTGACTGAGGAAAGGTGTACTTGCCGTCCTCGGAAAAAGATACCGTCTCTGCGCCAAGGAATGTATTTGAAACTGCATTCTCACTTGACTTTATCTCGATCACTTTCCAGTTTCCTACAATATCTTCGTGCTTGTACTGCCCTTTGCAGCCACAGATCAGTATTGCAACAACCAAAATCCTGGAATAGGTCACCAGGTTATGAATTTATTTTTATTGCGGATGGCGGTAGAAAGTTTTACTTACAATTCTCCAACCTTCTTCAAACTTGTAAAGCAGTAGATGGTCGGTAAATATTTTATTGCCTCCCTTAAACAACTCCAGCTCGACATTTGCCGAATGACCAACCACATCAACATGGATAAATTTTGCTTCGGTTTTGGTTGAATTTGGGTTACCCGATGATCTGGATTTTTCAATATTTTTTATCCAGTCTTCAATTGAAAGAGGACTGACCTCGTTGTTGATAAGACGGATCATATTAAAAGAAGGATGAAATCCCTTACGGATATCATCTATCGGTCCTCCATTGTGTATACCACCAACATAGGCGGTCAAAACCACGGATTTGACATTCTCTTCCTCAGACTGCACGGCAAACGATGAAGACAGAACAATGAGGTTAATTAGGATGAGGGATTTCATACAATAATTAAAAATAAAAATAAGAAATATTTACGACTGGAGTAAGTACCTATCACGCGCTACGGAGCACAGTTGTCAAAAATGAACAGACCGTTCTGTTGATCGGTGATGTACACCCTACCCGAGGGGCCGACCGTTACACCCACTGCTCCAACAAAGAGGCCGTTACCGATAACTGCGGGTGAAGTGTCATATGAAAAAAGTTCAAGGGGTGAGGTTTTGTCAGTAATGTCAAATACCCGATAACCAGAGGTATAGTAAGCGAAGTGAGCTCTATTCCCATTAATATAAACATTGCGAACCGAGGACTCTGGATCATTGAAGCTCCCGACAAGTTTTGGTGCTGTCTTATCTGAGATATCCCAGATTGTGAAATCACGATCGTTTTTTGAACCTTCTTCCCGTTCGTCATTGATAAACAAGTACTTCTCATCACTTGTCGCTTGACCACTATGGTGGTAACGGATATTCAATGAAGAGATGTTAACCAACAGTTGCGGGTCTGATGGATCGGAGATATCATAGATACGCGTTCCTTTCTTCTCATGAAAATCGTAAAGCGTATTGCCTACGACTGAGGCGCGCTGACCTCCGGAATCTTCGTCAGACCAGAGCAATATTGGATGCAAAGGGTCGGTCGCAATGTCATAAATGCGCACTCCAGGCAGGGACAACACCATTAAACCCGACTCGCTGATAGTAATAAAAAATGCATCGGGAAATGATCCAACGATAGTTGGATTCATTGGATCCAGGAGGTTGACAATCTTAGCTTCACTCTGATCACCGCCCAAAGTATAGACATAGTGACTCCACGTGGCTAGGTCAAGCCCTCCAACGGATGTCACTTTTTTAGCCACCTGCGGATTTGAAGGATCAGAGGTGTCGATAACCGAGAACCCGGTGTTATCGCCCAATGGTCCCAGGTTGCCAAAGCCCACCAACGCATACTCCGTTCCAGTGGCATCATCAACATAAGCTACTACATTATTAACCTGTCCTCCGATTGCAACCTGCGCGAGCAGACAATCGGGTTTCGGGACGTCAAACCCTTCGTCTTTGGAGCAGCTCAAAAAGACAACAACGGTTAGCACCAAGATTCTCGTGACCTTGCAGTAACATTGGTTTGTCATGAAAGCAATTTAGTCCGTGTGTTCGCGATCTGAATCACCCCAGAAAAGTGATTTCACCATTCATTATCACTCATATGTGTAACAACCTTTTGGTCAGGTAACTTTGAGAAATTTTTTAGTCCTGAACGCAACCTGATTCGGCAATCAGCGTTAGACCGCAAAGATTTAGACAGCGAGTGGGGATCTGATTTTTTCCATTTCATTATACATGTTAAAAATACTTCGACAACCTGCCAGGATTTTGGTACTTGCTTTGCCGGTGGCTCTCGCTTCGTGCGATAGTGAAGAGCCAAATCCGTCAACCTCATTATTTTTATTGAAATCAATAGAGACTACTGGCACCAGCTGGACTGAAAAAGAAGAGTATAGTTATGACGCTGGCAGAAGCCTAACCAAAATTGACTGGGTACGCCATACCCCTTTTGAGACCACAGGCTCCGAACAATACATTTACGGTGAATCCGGTAAGCTTGAACGAGTAATCAAGGCAATCAAAGGCCTTGCCGATGAGGAGGTTCGTTATCAATACGATGGTGACAAGATCGTTGTGGCATCATCCTATGTGAACGATAAAAAAATTAGCTATCAATTTTATGATTACAATGAGCAAGGAAAGCTCGCAGCGACAGAATTCTACTCTTTCAATTCAGCTGCAAATGGCTTCGACAGGCTGGGAGAAAATCATTATACCTACTACCCTGATGGCAACATTCATGAAGTGAAAAAATATGATTTCATTCAAGAGGAGGCCTCACTTAGGTTGAACCATACCAAGGTTTACACCCAATATCTCGAACAAGCCAACGTGGTTGACATGGAGTCGGTGATCCCAGGAGTGGTGATGCAAACGAAACTTCCTTCCAGGATTGAATATATGTATCCGACCAGCAGCTATAGCTATTTGTTCGATTATGAATTCAGGTCCGATGGGCTTCCTGCGAAGAGGATAACTACTTACAACGATGGCTCCACAGAGTCGACTGTATTTCAATATGAAGAAATACCTGTCCTTTAGTCTCTGCCAACGGGTTTTTGCGCCAAAGCTGCGTGAGCTGTTGCCATTCTGGCCACCGGAACCCTGGGGCCGGAGCAGGAAACATAGTTTAAGCCCACCTGGTGACAAAATGAGATGGACTCGGGGTTGCCACCATGCTCTCCACATATTCCTATTTTGAGCGCTGGTTTCATCTTTCTTCCATCATTCACTGCCAACCGGATAAGCTTACCCATTCCTTTGCTATCCAGTACTTCAAAAGGGTTTTCTTTTAATAGCCCCTTCGCCATATAGAATGGCAAGAACTTGTTTTCAGCATCTTCACGAGAGAATGAGAACGTGGCCTGAGTAAGGTCGTTCGTTCCAAAAGAGAAAAAGTCAGCATACTGAGATAGTTCTTCTGCCTGAAGGCAAGCCCTGACCACCTCTATCATCGTACCAAACTTGAACTTGAGTTCAACATGGGCCTCTGTTTCAATTTTTGACTTGATTTCGTCTACGAAAACCCTTACGGCTTTAAGCTCCTGTGCGCTGCACACCTGGGGTACCATGATCTCAGGGTGTACATCAATACCAGCATTAAGACAGTCGGCAGTGGCCTCGAGAATAGCCTGTATCTGCATTTGGTAGATCTCAGGGAAAGTGAGTCCGAGTCGCACACCGCGATGACCTAGCATCGGGTTCACCTCATGAAGTTCCCTTACTTTCTTGAGCATCTGTTCCTTCTTCTGTATGGCCTGCCCCACGAGCTCCACACCAGCTCCATTAAATGGAGCGGTTGACTCTTCTGCCATATGAGGATCGGCTTTCAACAGACGCAGACTTCCAAATAAGTTGGCGACACCGCTCACCGTTTCATTTAAATGGCGGAGGTGGTCCAATTCATCTTTAAGTACGTCTTCCGTTGGAAGAAACTCGTGAATGGGTGGGTCAAGCAGCCGGACCGTAACAGGTCTTGGTGCCATTGCGGTAAAGATATCTTTGAAATCTTGCCGCTGCATTTCCTTTAACCTGGCCAAGGCCTGTGTTCGCTCCTCCTGGGTCTCAGACAGGATCATCTCCACCACTACCGGCAGCCTGTCCACCGCATTAAACATTCTTTCCGTACGACATAAGCCAATACCCATTGCTCCGTAATCAGATGCCTTTCGCGCAGCTTCCGGAGTATCAGCGTTAGCCATTACTTTAAGTGTCGACATTTCGTCAGCCCATGATAACAGGACTTTAAGTTCTTCAGAAAAAGTTGGGTCAACGGTAGGTATCACACCCTGATACACGTTGCCATTACCTCCGTCAATGGTGATATAGTCGCCTTCGTGCAACACCTTGTCACCCACTTTGGCAATTCGTGTTTTGGTGTCAACGTGAATACCCTCTGCTCCGGCAACGCAAGGCTTGCCCATGCCTCTTGCCACTACCGCTGCGTGAGACGTTTTACCACCACGGCTGGTTAATACTCCTTGCGATGCAAAGAAACCGTGAATGTCTTCTGGCTTGGTCTCCTCTCTAACTAGGATTACCTTTTCTCCGGCACGACCTAATGTTTCTGCACGATCGGCATCAAAAACGATGTGACCCGATGCAGCACCAGGCGATGCGGGAAGCCCTTGCGCCAATGGTACGGCCTTATATTTTTCATCTAACCGCGGGTGCAATAATTGCTCAAGCATATCTGGTTTGATGCGCAACAATGCCTGCTCCTTTGTTATCAATTTCTCTTTCACCATTTCCACAGAGGTTCGCACCAGAGCGGTAGTGTTCATCTTGCCATTGCGGGTTTGCAGGCAGTAGAGCGTTCC
>DAORAG010000278.1:0-4567 GCA_035344095.1 Cyclobacteriaceae bacterium
CACGTTCGATATTTGGCGCTACGAATTCGTGGAGGGCAAAAGTGAAAGGCTTACCGCTGTAAACGATGGGATGGAATTGCGACCCGTGCCATTTGGAATGGATGGGAGTTATTTTTTTATCTCTAAGTCCGAGGGAGTTGCTGATCGCATTAAACTTTACGATGGCCAAAATAAAACTACAGCCACCATTGACGAGGGACGAATTTTGTCACAGCTGTGGATGGACACCAACGCTGCGGGTGATCAACTAGCACTAAACTGGTCAAACACGTTAACATGGAACCTGTATCTCAAAGCCGCAAAATCAGGTGCTCCAAAACTTCAATTGTTTGACGATGAGTTTTATGTAACCTATCCAAGCTGGGATAAGGCAAACAATTCAATTTTGTTCTCCATGTCAGATGAAAGCCTCGTCTTCTCTATGTATGAAATTTCTGCTGATGGTGGAAGACCGCACAAACTTGAAATCGACAAATGGGATTTTGCTGCTGGCACGAATCGGCTTGGTGTCACTGTTTCGGAAGAAGGTGAGAAAGTAAATGCGAGGGTTTCAATTCTTGCCGAAAATGGCCATCCATTAATTCCAAAAGGAGTATTACCGCGCTTTGATTCACAAAATGGAGAAGTCTACTTCTACACCGATGGTCAATTCGCTATTGATGTGCCCACGCAAAAAATTAAAATTAAGGCAAGCAAGGGTTTGTTTTCGTCCGTAGAAACCGATTGGATTGATTTACAGTCTCAAAAAGAAATAGCATTGACGCTTGAAAAAGGATGGGATAAACCAGGTTGGTACGCAGGGGATCATCATTTCCATCTTAACTATGGAGGTCCCTACAAACTTCGACCCTCTGACCTGAAGCCAATCATGAAGGCGGAGGACCTGGACTTTGCTACTCCGATGGTAGCCAATCTTCATTTTCAGTTAAAAGACCTGGAGTACATCAATTGGTCATCAGAAGAATTTCCAAAAATTATGTTCGGTCAGGAGGTCAGATCTCATTTTCACGGTCACATCGGATTGTTCGGCAACAACCAACTTTACTATCCCTGGTTTTGGGGCCCAATACTTTATGAGACTCACACATTTGACGACAGAACAAATGACGAAGCACTGAAGTATGGACGGACCAAAGGTGAGATAGGGGCGTACGTTCATCCGATTTCAGAAAAGAACCCTTTAGCAGACGAAGCCAGTATGGCAAGAGTGCCAGTCGGCTTGGTAGCTGATGTGGTAAATGAAAATCTTGATGCGCTCGAAGTTGCATGTCTTTGGAGTGACGAAATTGGGTCGAGCGTGATGTATCACCATTTTCTAAATCTCGGAATCCCCATTGCGCTGACAGCCGGGACAGATGCTTTTCCTGGATATGCCAGATCCATGGCCGTGGGAACAACCCGGATAATGGTGAACAGCGGTGACAAAAATGATTGGAACTCTTATCTCAAGGGTATTCGCAAAAATCGAACTGTAGTAACAAACGGTCCTATGATTGAATTGACCGTGGAGGGAATGAGTCCAGGGGATGTGATCAGTCAAACCAAAGGTAAAGTAGAATGGGAAATCGAAGTCTTCTCGACAAGCAAGCTTGAAAAGATCGAACTGCTGGTAAACGGTAAAGCCGTATGGACAGCCCGTCAGCCATTGGAAAAGGGTACCAAAAAATACGCTGGAAAAATCACTATTCCATCTGGCGGTTGGATAGCCGTCAGGGCCTACGGTTCCAATATTTCGTGGCCACTGATGGATAGTTATCCTTTTGCCCATACCGGACCGGTCTGGATAGGAAATGTGGGCTCCACAGATCCCTCTGCCCGGCAAGAGTCAGCGCGAACACTGCTTAAAATACTTGATTTATCATGGGGTAGAATTCAGGCCACCTATGGCTCAAATTCTGTTGACAACCAGAAAGCATACTTTCAGGAGGCTAGAGAAAAATTGGTTAGAATGACCATCGGGAAATAGACTGTCTTGTTCTATCAATACCCTTATATTTGCAGGTCGAACACCAATGCCGATTAATCAAAATATATATTCAGAGGTACAAAAGATTTTCACAGCCTATCTGGAAAGCAAGGAGCTTAGAAAAACTCCTGAGCGTTTTGCTATCCTTGAGGAAATTTATTCCCTTGATGGGCATTTTGATGTGGAGTCCCTTTACATCAACATGAAAAACAAAAATTACCAGGTCAGCAGGGCCACAGTCTACAATACGCTGGACTTGTTAGTGGAGTGTGACCTGGTAAGCAAACATCAGTTTGGGAAGAATCTTGCGCAATACGAGAAGTCATTTGGTTACAAACAACATGATCATCTTATCTGTACGGATTGTCATAAAGTGACTGAGTTTTGCGATCCAAGAATCCAAAATATTCAAAATACGGTGGAGGAGCTGCTGCATTTCAATGTGTTGCATCATTCGCTGATACTTTATGCTGCGTGCACTAAGAAAAACTGTGAGAACCGGCAGGTAAAAGTTTGAATTACAATTAAGAGTTGAACAAAAATATTTCAAATACGGATAAATGAATTTCAGACAGGAGATTAAAACCAACTTGCTCATCCTTCGGATAGAAGGTGATTTAATTGGCGAAGACAACGGAACTCAACTCATCGAAGCTGTGAATGAGGCGGTAAGCCATAAGGTTGTTACCTGCGTTGTCGACATCTCCGAGTTGAGATATATCAATAGTAGTGGTATTGGCGTGTTGATCACCATTCTCACCAAGTTCAGGAATAAAGGCGGGGAAGTTTACCTCATGAACCCTTCTGAAAGCGTGAAAAAACTGCTTGCCATCACTAAGCTTAACGCCATCTTCCAGGTTGTTGCCTCAGAAGATGAGGCGATCTCATTGTCCAAAAAATAACGATCCACTCTTATCCATCTTAGCGAAATGAAAGTTGATGTACTATTGGGTTTGCAGTGGGGCGATGAAGGGAAGGGAAAAATTGTGGACGTTATGGCACCGAAGTATGATGTCATTGCCCGCTTTCAAGGTGGGCCAAACGCAGGCCACACCCTAGAGTTTGATGGTATCAAGCATGTGCTCCATCAAATTCCGTCTGGAATTTTTCGGGCAAACACCAGGAATGTGATCGGTAATGGGGTTGTGCTGGATCCTGTAGTGTTCAGAACGGAAATTGAGAAACTGGATAAGTTCAAACTGGATGTAAGGCAAAACTTATTCATCTCAAAAAAAGCAACTCTCATCGTTCCAACTCATAAGTTGTTGGATCAGGCTTACGAAAAAGAGAAAGGTGAAAACAAGATTGGGAGCACGCTCAAAGGAATCGGCCCTTCATATCAGGACAAGATTGGCCGTCAGGGCCTTAGGGTTGGAGATGTTTTGTCGCAAAATTTTGAGGAGAAGTTCACGAAGTTGACGTCTCAGCATTTTGCCATTCTCAAAAATCATGATCTGGAATACAATTGGGATGAACTCAAGATGCAATTCAACCAGGCGATTGAATTTCTCCGACAGTTCAAATTGATAGACAGCGAATATTTTTTGAATAATGAAATCAAATCGGGCCGATCAATTCTTGCTGAAGGCGCGCAGGGATCTTTGCTTGATATTGATTTCGGGAGTTATCCTTTTGTCACAAGCTCCAATACAGTTACAGCAGGAGCCTGTACGGGTTTAGGCATTGCTCCACATCATATTGGTGAGGTTTATGGAATATTTAAAGCCTATAGCACCAGAGTTGGCAGCGGGCCATTTCCTACAGAGTTGATTGACGAGGAGGGAGAAAAGATGAGAAAAGCAGGCAATGAATTTGGATCAACCACCGGGAGACCACGCAGATGTGGATGGATGGATTTGCCAGCGTTGAAATATTCTATCATGATCAACGGAGTCACACAATTGTTGATGATGAAAGCTGATGTGTTGGATACTTTTCCGGTGATCAAGGTTTGCACAAAATATAAACTGGCTAATGGTCAGATTTCTGATACGCTGCCCTATGAATTGGTCAATGAAAAGATCGAGCCTGTATATGAGGAACTTAAGGGGTGGAATGTGCCGCTAAAAGGTGCCACCGGAGATAAAATGCCTCCAGAACTTTCGGCATATATTGCGTTCTTACAGAAAGAATTGCAGGTGCCGATCACCCTTATTTCTACAGGACCAGACCGACTGCAAACAATTTACCTTAAGCCTTAAAGGGAAATTTTTTAAGCGTCCCTTGCTTTATCTGGAGCTGAGGGTTACCTTTGCAATCCATTTTGAAAAATAGGGTCGTCTCAGTCGGGGATTTGGCCAGATCACTAAGGTTTATTTAGACCACAATTTGAATCGGTATTCGATTCAAAAACGTTCTTTGAATGGATGTAATTTGATAGCGGACCCGTAACAACTCGATAGAGGGTTGTTACGAGTCGATTCTTTGAATAAAAGGAAATCGATGAGACTAAGGGTTAAATGATTTATCTGTCTGAGGGCTAAGGCCTAAAAAGACAGCCTTTAGTTAGGGTAGATAGGAAAGAGTCTAAGGGCTCGATACTTGATACTTGAAACTAAGGATAGGATTAATACTATGGAGAGTTTGATCCTGGCTCAGGAT
>DAORAG010000279.1:0-4561 GCA_035344095.1 Cyclobacteriaceae bacterium
TACTCCAGGGAGTTCTTGGTCACCCAGTATCGGTATCCGACAATGAGTTTACCTATCGCACTAAGTCTCGTAAAATCCCGTTGACTGTATCGAGGAAGGATCACTTTGTTAAGCTTTGCAAGCACGACAAATACGAATCGCCTCATATGGGGTAATTGATTATTGCGTAAACAAGTTATAGAGAATAATCCTTACCTTTAAAAACAGAACTAGTTACTTAGAAAATCTATGCAAGAAGTACCTTCCAGCCCCTTTTTGGACGCCTGGCACGACACGATGATGGTGTTGTCAATTGTGATGTTCGCAGCCGGAATAGTAGTATATCTGGTGTATAAAATGCGCGTATCCCTGATCAAAGATTACAAGGAAAAACATGACTTCATCAATGCCAATGAGATCAAATGGTTTAAGGTAGTATTCTACATTTTTGGATTAGGTGTGGCCATGCTCATCAACCTCTATGGGGCAGGTAAGGTACCAGATATGGGTATCTGGTTCTTTGTCAGGATTTTTATGTCGCTGGCCGGAGCTACCCTCATCGGCTATGTGGGTTCATTGGTTCTGGAGTACTATTACCCTACCAAACTTAATCGAAAGCTTAAGCGGTGGAGGTATATACCACGCATTAACCCCAAGACAGGTAATAAGATGCGGTTGCTCAGTGAAGCAGAGGAAGATGTTCATCTGAACCAGGGGATGCAGGCTGAGGAAAATATCTTCTCAATCGACTATGATGTTTGGATTGATGAAAAGTCGGGTGAAATAAAGATTGAAAAATATGATGGTCACCTTATCGCACTAAGATGCGGCAACTGTGGATTCTTTACCATGAAGGTAAGGAAAGAGGAAATTATTGAGCGCTATCCAGATGAAACTCCTAAAGAGATTCTAAAGCACTACCAGTGTACCTATTGCAAGAATGTAAGGGCAACACAGTTTCATGTTTCCCGCAAGGAAATGGGCGATTATAAACTTGAGAAACCTCACTTTGTACGCAATACGAGAGACATTGACCTGGTCAAGATTGAGATTCATTCGAGCCTAAAGGGCAAACAGAATTTTGAGTTCCAAAGCGTAGAACAGGCCCAGAAGTTCCTGGATGAGTTTGATTTCGACAAGGTAGCCTAACCATTTGTAGAATTTGAGGCATCTGATTTGCATCAGTTTGCGTATACTTTCAAAGGTTAAAGACTGATTATGATTCGTGCGATAATATTGTTTTTTGCGGTTCAGCTTTCAATTCTGGTTCACGCAGCTACGCTTGTTTCCGATACTACCACCCTCAAACCAAAAGAGGTATACGGGAAAGAGGCCAGGGTCATTTCCTATATTCTAGATAACAACCACTACAGAAGGATAAAGCTTAATGACTCTTTGTCCTCAGCGATCCTCGATAAATACCTTGAGGATCTGGACAACAACAAAACCTACTTCTTGGCTTCTGATGTCAAAGCATTTGATAAATATCGCTATTCGATAGATGACATGACCAGAGAAGAAGATGTGTCTCCGGCATACGCCATCTATGACGTTTTTCAAAAACGCTATCATGAAAGAATGGACTATGTGATGAATGATCTTATTCATCGCAAGTTTGACTATACAGAGGATGAATACTACGAGACCGATCGTGAAAAAGAGCCTTGGGCAAACTCGATCGATGAGTTGAATGATCTGTGGAGGAAGATAATAAAGAGCCAGGCGCTTGGGCTGAAGTTGGCAGGTAAAAACGAAACCGAAATTGTTGATGCACTAAAAAGAAGGTACGAACGATTTATAAAGAATATTGATCAGTTTAATAGCGAGGACGTGTTCAGCTTGTACATGAATTCTATCACGGAAGCGTACGATCCTCATACAAATTATCTTTCCCCTAAAGCCTCTGATCTTTTTAAACAGAGCATGAGTCTTTCATTGGAGGGGATCGGAGCAAGACTCCAAACAGATAATGATTTTACCAAGGTATTCGAAGTGCTACCTGGTGGACCTGCGGAGAAGTCAGGAAAGATACACGCCAATGATTTGATTACTGCTGTGGGGCAAGGTGACGATGGCGAAATGGTGGATGTTGTAGGATGGAGAGTAGATGAGGTAGTGAAGTTGATTAAAGGACCAAAAGGTACTACTGTGCGCCTCCAGGTTCTTCCTGCGGAAACCGGTGTGAATGGACCATCTCAAGAAGTGGTTTTGGTGAGGGAGAAAATAAAGCTCGAAGATCAGGCTGCTAAAAAGAACGTAATCAATTATAAGTCTGGCGACAGGAACATGAAGCTCGGTGTGATTTCGCTGCCCACTTTCTACATGGATTTTGATGCCTATCAAAAGGGAGATCCTAATTATCGCAGCACTACCCGTGATGTAAAAAAATTGATACAGGAACTCCAGGCTGAAGGTGTTGATGGGCTGGTGATGGACTTGAGAAACAATGGTGGTGGTTCTCTTGCAGAAGCTATTGACCTTACCGGGTTGTTTATCAAGGACGGTCCGGTCGTGCAGGTAAAAAATTCGATCAACAAAGTGGAGATTGGAATGGATGATGACAAAGGCATTCTTTACAATGGACCACTCGTGGTGATGACCAACCGCTTCAGCGCATCTGCTTCAGAAATATTTGCTGGCGCTATTCAGGATTATCATCGGGGTGTAATTGTGGGTGAGTCAACCTATGGAAAAGGTACGGTACAAACCGTTTTGGATTTGGGTCGCTTCATTAACGATAAGGAAGAAGTAGGGGAGCTGAAGCTCACCTTCCAGAAGTTTTATCGGGTGACTGGAAGTAGTACGCAAAACAAGGGCGTAACGCCTGACATTATTTTACCATCAGCGTTAAGCAGCGAACAATACGGTGAAAGTTCTAACCTGAGTGCGTTGCCTTGGGACGTCATCAAAGGTACGCCATTCCAACGGGCATCAGACGTCAATGATAAGGTACTTGCCGGATTAAACAGATCATATCAAGAGCGGACAAAGTATGATCCCAGTTTGAAGCGTTACATTACTGAGACAGAAGAACTAAAGAAGAATCTCTCTCAAACTAAAATTTCCCTTAACGAGTCAATACGCAAGAAGGAAATGGAGGAAGCCGAGAAGAAGCGTGCATTGAGCAAGAACATGAATACACGCATCACCAACAGTGATGGCTTGCCCGTGGATGAACTGGAGAAACTCAATGACGAATACCTCCGCGAGGGATTGCTGATACTCTCGGATCTTGTGACCAGCCGGATCGGTTAGTCAGTTACCGGAATCGGTGTAAGCGTATAGCCTTTTTCCTTGAGAAGTGCGAGCAGCCCTTGTTCACCTTCAAGGTGTGTTACCCCCACAGCAACGAACGATTGACGATCGGCAAACATGCGCTCGAGCTTTGGCAGCCACTCCTGATTTCGCTTGAAGTAAAACTCCTCAATAAATGTCGCGTTGTTTTCAAACGGGTGTAGAGAATATTCAAAAACTTTGTCTATGTCGCCACGGGCATAGGCAGCTTCCAGCTTTTTGTATTCACTTTTTTGCTTGTCGAAATTCTCAACACTGTGCATGAGGGCTTTAATCTGCTCTTCCACAGGAAAGGCATCAAAAGCCTGAGCTTCGCGTTCAATGCCTTCCAGACTGTAGGTGTCCAGGTTGTAGTCTTTCGCCATTTTGAGCAATTCAATATCATAAAACTTAACTCCTTCATGTAGTGATAAACGGGTCATTGCAATAGATAGCGCAAGCGGTTTCAGGCTGGCAAACTTCTTTTTGAAGGTTTTTGAGGTAACGTTGAACTCAGAAGAGAAGAGGGAAACCACCTTTTTGTATTGTTCTTGTGACAATGCGGTTGCCAATGATTCGCCTTTGGGAAAATGAAGGGCTTTGTTCAGTTCGTGTTGAGCGTGGTGGTCAACCTCATCCTCAATAGCAAATATCTTTGCACTCTTCAATTTCTCTGGAATCTCTTTATGAAGAACGTACTCTTTTTCACCAATGAATTTGAGTGAACCCAGTAGATAAGAAGAATTGGCCAAACCGTTTCCGCTTACTTCCCAAAGGATTGAGCTCTGCGCAAGTGCAGAGCCAAAGGAGAAGACCAGGGCAAATAATGCAATTTTAATTTTTCTCATTGTTAGTGATGTACGTTACGGACAACAAATAAAACTTAAAATGGCGAAAAAGTGAAGCGCACCATAAGCTCGGCAGAGAAACTTAATTATCTGCGTGTTGTTCCTCAAAAACTTAATTTTTAACTATTTTAAGCGTTAATTCGAACTTCATTGGAACGCCCAAGAACGACAAAATTGGAGATAGCTTAGATGAGCGAGGAACTACTTAAGGCGATCATTCAGCTATTTGCCATCGTGGCGAAGGAGCGTATCACCGAAGATGAACGCACCAACATCAAGGAATTCTTAGGCCTTCACCTAAACCAGGAGCTTACACGCCACTACATGGCGTTGTTTGATGACTTCTGCAAAACTGCCAACCGTACTGCTGCTGAGACTCAGGTCATGGACCAGGATACGCAACAATTTGTTGACGACTGGTCGCAAATCATGCAGATATCCAAAAAGGTGAATCAGGCACT
>DAORAG010000280.1:0-4556 GCA_035344095.1 Cyclobacteriaceae bacterium
TTGTTCTCCTCAACCATTGATGTGGCATCAAAGAAAACTGATTCATTAGTTAGGTTTCCATCCTCATCGACATCATAAACCATCCACACCGCATGTTCAGGATCTGAGTTAGACACATAGCATTTTTTAAAGTCCTTACTGAACGCGATGCCATTGGGCCGGCTTAGGCTTTTAGTCATTAAAAAAACTTCTCCATCAGTTGCAATACGATACACGCCCTGGAACTCTGTCTCCTTCAGTGAATCCGTCATTTGTTGCTCTAATCCGTAAGGCGGGTCCGTGAAATATAAATTGCCATTGGGACCATATGCCGCGTCATTGGGGCTGTTGAATCTCTTGCCTTCAAAATTATTGGCAAGAGTGGTGAATGAAGCTGTCGGAGACGACAGGCTTGCATCCATTCTCGCTATCCTTCTGTCACCATGCTGACACAGCACCAAACGGCCTTCCGGGTCGAGGAGTAATCCGTTGGAGCCCATCTCACCACCTCTTGCCCTTGATCCGGTATAACCAGATGGTTCTAAGTAAACCGAAACGCTATCACCATCCCATTGATAAATACGGTTCGTTGGAACATCAGACCAAATCAATAATTTTTGTTCGCTCAGCCAAAGTGGTCCCTCACTCCAGTCAAAACCATCCGCGATAAGTTCTGGCCTCGCGCCCGCAGGAATAATATTATTAAGCCTTTCATCCAGGACTTCTATCCCCCCCACATACGTCTTTTGTTGTTTCGATTCGTTCTTAGTTGAACATGCCGATACAAACAGCGTAACAAAGAAGGTCAGAACGAGTTGCTGCTTCATTATTTTTCTTGTTTCCAATTCGTGTGATGTGAAGATCCACTTGGGTCATCCGTCCTTTGATATCTATGTGCTCCAAAATAATCGCGTTGCGCCTGAATAAGATTTGCATTTGAATTATTAAGCGTCATTGACTGCAAATAGATCAGCGCACTGGTCATTGCAGGAGCAGGGATATTTGATGCGACAACTTTTGATATCAACTGGCTTGCATTTTGGATTTCATTTTTAACTTTCGATTGCCAATGTGAATCACTTAAAATCAACTCATATTGCTGGAAGGTCTTAACCAGTTCTTCCATCAACTGAGAACGAATAATACATCCATTGGTCCAAATTCGCGCCAACGCTGACAAATTCACATTCCAGGAATATTTTTTGGAGGCTGTCTCAATTAAATGAAACCCCTGATGATGATTGCTGATCCTGCAAAGCTGCAATGCCTCTTTCAATCCGTCCACAGGCAAATTCAATTTTGCACGGTGAGGTGATATTGATTCTTCAAGTGATTTTCTTATCTCCTTGAAGGCAGAAACATACCGGGCGAATAACGATTCCGCAATAGTTGGGATAGGTACCCCCAGCTCGGCCGCAGCAATTGTGGTCCAACTGCCCGTGCCTTTGTTTTCTGCTTTGTCTAAAATTTTATCGACTAACCATTCGGTATTTTCCTTTTTACGGAGGACATCTCGACTAACCGAAAGCAAATAACTATCGACACCTGTCGCTAGCCAGTTGGTAAAAATGCCGGCAATCTGATCTGGATTAAGATCATGCCCAATGCGGAGAATACTATATACCTCTGCAAGCAACTGCATCTCGGCATATTCTATGCCGTTATGAACCATTTTCACAAAATGCCCTGCGCCAGACTCACCAATCCAATCCACACAAGGGTTATTGCTTTTGTCTTTCGCAGCAATTCGGCCCAACAATGGCGCGATCTTATCATAAGATGCTGTGTTCCCACCCACCATAATGGACGGACCATTTAAAGCACCTTCCTCCCCGCCTGAAATTCCAGCACCAATAAAATTGATACCAGCTTTTGCGCTCAATACTTGCCTTCTTTCTGTTTCCTTGTAGTGTGAATTGCCACCGTCTACAATAATATCTCCGTCATCCAATAAAGGAAGAAGTTGTTGTAGCATCATATCCATTGGATCCCCAGAAGGGATCATGCAGATAATGACACGAGGTTTTGAGAGCGACCCAACAAACTGAGTAATATCCTCAAAGCCGGAGGCATTTTTCAGCTCTGCATAGGATGAAATTGACTGAAGTGCAACACCTTCCTCTTTTCCTTCCACCCTTTGATTGAATAAGGAAAGTTTAAAACCGTTCCTTCCGAAGTTTCTCGCGAGGCTTCGACCCATCACACCCATGCCCACTATTCCAATTGAAGTTTCCATACTACGAAAATGCAATAGCATTAAATCTAGTATTTTCTCCGGAGAAGATGCGACATCAAATGAAATAGCATAAGGCGGTACTTCAAGTATATCAAATTGAGATCTCAACAGGGACGCTGGCATGTAGTGGCCTTTGCGACCTTTCATTCTTTCTGAAATACATTCAGAAGAGCCATTCAGTAGAAACCAAATACAGGAATTTTCAATCCCGGACATCAATTGCCTGCGGTAGTCTTCTTTTAGGGCTGAACATGCGATGACTGCGGTCCCGCTTACCAACTGTTCCTTTGCAAGTGCATGAAGCCGTTGTAACCAGCCCCTTCGATCTTCGTCATTGAGCGGGTTGCCGGCCTGCATTTTGACAATGTTTTCTTCAGGGTGGTAGTCATCCGCATCAAAAAACCGAGCGTTGAGTTTGACCGCCAACATTTGCCCCAGGGTCGTCTTTCCGGAACCAGAAACACCGAAGATGAAAACGATCTTATTTAGGGAAGAAGTCAAGTAAAGAAGGAGTTCGCTAATAAAACGTACCTACTAAAAATAGACAAAATTGATTATATTGATAGACCCGGCCTTACTCAATTAATACAAACGTTTGCACCTATGGTTCAACTGATATTTGAGAACGAATACGTTGTCTGCGAACTGGACGATTCGCTACCTGTGTTGCGACATCGATGGAAAAAGGAAACGCCAGGTGAAATTTTCAGGGAGAACCTGGTGGCCATTCAAAAGCAATACTTAAAGCTCAGTAAAGTGTATGATTATCTGGCATGGCTTGCCGACACACAAGCTCTTGGTGAAGTGGACGAAGAAACAGAAAAGTGGTTCAAAGATGCCTGGGAAGATCTGCTGTTTAATGAAGCGCAGGTTAAGATTCATGCCGTAGTATTAAGTGAAGATTTCTACGCTGAGTATCCAATGGAAAAATTCAAACTTGACGCAGAGGACAAATTCAAAAGCCAGGGCGTGCAACTCGGTGTCTTTGAGGAGGAAGAAGAAGCCTACGACTGGATCAGAACGAGATAGCTAGTCGATCAAAGTAAACAACCTATTCCATCTGATCTTGTGTAATAGGTCAGCCTCCTTGTCAATTGACATCCAGATAAAAAGTGGCTTTCCTAATATGTGATCAGCTGGTACAAAACCCCAAAACCTTGAATCAAGGGAGTTGTGACGATTATCTCCCATCATGAAGTAATAATCCTGCTTAAAAGTATATTCAGTTACAACCTGTCCATCGATGGATAGTTGATCACCTGTAACTACCACATTTTCATTGCCTTCATATTTTTCAATCAATTCCCCGTATTGGTCAAGCGTGGTTGCATTAATGTCAATTTTCCAACCCTCGGCCGGAACTTTAAGTGGCCCATAGTTTTCAGCGTCCCACTGTCCGTTCATCAATGATGGAAACAGTGGAGCACCTCCTGCTTCGTTCAGTTTACTTCCATCTTCAATCGAGATGATATATGGCGCCTGCTTAAGCTGAGACAGTTGATCAGAAGTAAGCAGCATTCTGTACACAGCCTTTGCATCAGATGTTCTGCCCAAAAACGAATAATCATCGCTGCCCATTTCAAGAGATGAAAAATTCCGTTGGTGAATTTCATCATTCGCAGTCACCAAATAGCCCAGCTTCATTTCAGGTGGATTTTTTGAAATCTCACCATTGATAAATAACTGGTCCTTTTTTATTTCTATTTCATCCCCTCCAACTGCGACACAACGCTTGACCAGGTAAGTCTTCAGATCAACCGGACGTTCTGTTGGGTCTAGCAAATCCTTTGGAACATTGAATACCACAGCCTCGCCTCTTTCGACAAAACGCAATCCAGGCAAGCGATAGGAAGGCAATTGAATCCAATCCAAATAGGATGGAATTTCTGTGCCCCAAATTTTTTGATGTGTCAAAGGAATCTGGAGCGGAGTGCGAGGTGTTCTGCTACCGTAGTGAATTTTGCTGACAAAAAGATAGTCTCCAACCAGCAATGAGTTCTCCATCGATGGAGTTGGTATCACGAAAGCCTCCACCAATGACCACCTGAAAAGGGTGGCCACAACCACTGCAAATACAATTGCTTCGCGCCACTCTCGAACCCTTGATTTAGGCTTCTGTTCCTTTCTCTTTTTGAAGATGGTAAATTTCATAGTGGAGTTAGACTGCCTCCACTACTAAATATTACACCCTAAATCTCAAAAATTTCAGACCTTTTTCATCACCACGGTGGCATTATGACCTCCAAAGCCAAAAGTGTTGCTCATGGCTACATTGATCTCCTTTTTCATCTTTTGGCCTAAAACCAAATTGAGACCCTGAGGCATTTCCGGGTCAACCTCT
>DAORAG010000281.1:0-4545 GCA_035344095.1 Cyclobacteriaceae bacterium
AATTAGAAATCTTTTTTTCAGTACTCGTCTGCCCAGTAAAACAGGGAACTTAAGATTATCCCGGTCGCTAAGAGAAAATTGGGTGCGATAGGTTTTATTGTGAATCCGCACAGTAGTCTTAATGATGTATCTCATCTCAGCCTCACCAAAGGAATTTTTAATCACCCTTTGATCAAACTCCTTGAAAGTAAACTTCATTCCGGTGAATTCCGGATGTTCTTCATCAAGTAAGACAAATTCGAGAATACCATCTACGACTTTCGCGCTGGAACAATGAAGGCTGCTGGTGTAGGCACCAGTGTCAATTTTGGCGTGAATGTCTGTCAGTCCCAGACCTGGCAAATCTACCCGGTCCGATCTCCCCAAAATCAGCATGAGCAGTAGGTTTTGATACTACACAAATATGCTGATTAGTCCTGATTTGCGACACAATCCTAGACTGCGATTCTGTGACCGGAACCCTTTTTCTCCAGCCAATCTTTTGTGCTGAGCCAAAGGGTATTTTTGAACCTCTTTCTGAAAAAACCAAAGTGACCAATCGAATCCATGGCAATATCTTCCGGATCCAGATGTTGATGATGTGTATTCAACGAGTCGTAGAGAGAAAGCAAATCTTTGGTTGCCAATTCCGGGGCATAAGGATCGTCTGCAAAGCTCAGTGCAAGGCATGGTTGGGTTAGCCTGGCAAAGCTGGTCTTTTCTTTTTGTATCTCAGAGAAAGCATATTCTTTGCTGCGTGCCCATCTCATCCATTGTAATGCAACATTTTTCGGCAAGTTTTCAAATAAGCCCAGGGAGGATGCCGGGAAATAACCGAACATTCTGGATAACCCCGGAATGAGCACATACCATAGTGTCCATAGTTTAGGTTTTGTACTCGCTTTGTAGTTCCTCCAATACGGAGTTTGTGAGGCAATAAAAACAAATCTGTCCACTACCTCAGATTTAGTTGATAATCCAACAAGCTGCCCACCAATGCTATGCCCTAGAACTGAAACTTTGTTTTTTGGATAAGTCTCTCGTGCATACTGAAGCACCGCTTCGTAATCGAGCCCTGCCCAGTCAAGAAGGTTTGCACTGAGTTTGCGTAAGCTTCCCTTTTTTGATCGACCGATACCTCTGTAGTCATAGGTGATTACATGAAATCCTTCATCGGTCAGATAACTTGCAAAATCGGAATAGTATTGTTGTTTCACCGCCATGGCGGAGTTGATCACCACGGACTGTCCTTTGGGAGCATGAGGCCGATATTCAGTAGCCCCAAGATGGTAGAAGTCTTTGGTAATGATTGTCAATTCGTTCTTCATTGTTTTTTCAGTCGTGTGTAAGACAACGCAAACAACGATAATGAGATGCAAAATCAGCCATTTCTGTGGTGTACAAGAGGTAGACACAGGTTACTTATTGGCTGTAAATAAAAAAGACCGGCTCTCCGGCCAGTCTTTTTCATCAGATATTGAAGCAATCCTATTTCGATACGGCAAATGCTACCTGGGTATTTTCCCATTTCAGCACCACCTTGCTTCCTTCAACTGCAATATTGAAAGTTTCCACCATGCCTGAAGTTTTGGTTGGTTTAACCTTTACTCTGAGGACATCGTCCTTATCGCTATAGCTATAGGCACCCCATTTGATCGTCTTGTTGAAGATAATAGTCCACTCGTCTTCACCAGGAATGGTAAAGAGCCCATACTTTCCTTTCGGCAATGCTTGCCCTTCCACTTTTACGTCAGCGCTGAATTCTATTGATGTGGTAGCGTTAGCTCCAGTTCTCCACACTTCACCATAAGGCACCAGGCCTCCCATAATTTTTCTCCCCTTTGCGGAAGGTTGGTGATAATCAACAGTAACATTAATTCCATCAATCTTGCCTTCAGCTTTAGCGGGCGGACTCGGCATGGCTTTTTGTGCGAAGGCGCCAATAGCCATAGTGCATACCAATAAAAGGGTGCTGCTTAGTTTGTTCATAGTAATTATTTGGGTTGGTTTAAATCTAGTTGAATAAAAAGTGCCCGACCAAGGGCACTTTTTAAGTATGAAATCTAATATAACCTGTAAACTAAATTAGTTAACGGGCACCCGCGGTCGATGGTTCTGTTTTCGATTGACTTTTTGCGACCCCGAGCAGAAAATGTCGGCTATCTGCCAAACGGGTTAATGGCTGAGAGGGCCCTTTTTCCGCCACCCATCTTGTTCATGGTCTTCATCATCTTGCGCATTTGGTCAAATTGCTTCAGCAGCTGGTTCACCTGTTGGACACTATTTCCACTTCCCGCGGCAATCCTGTTTTTTCGACTTGCGTTGATGAGTTCAGGATTCTCCCGCTCTTCATTGGTCATAGAGCGGATGATGGCTTCGATTGGTTTGAAAGAGTTATCGTCAATATCCACTCCCTTCATCGCTTTGCTCATACCTGGTATCATGCCCAGTAGACTCTTCATGTCACCCATTTTTTTGATTTGCTCAAGCTGGGAGAGAAAGTCGTTGAAATCAAACTGGTTCTTGCGAAACTTCTTGTTGAGTCTTCGCGCTTCTTCTTCATCGAATGTCTGTTGAGCCTTTTCAACCAAACCCACCACGTCACCCATACCGAGAATTCTGCCCGCCATGCGATCAGGGTAGAATCGCTCGATCGCCTCCATTTTTTCGCCTGAGCTAATGAACTTAATCGGCTTGTCAACAATTTTTCTTATCGACAGCGCGGCACCGCCTCGGGTATCACCATCAAGTTTGGTAAGTACCACACCATTGAAATCCAGACGATCGTTGAACGTCTTTGCTGTATTCACTGCATCCTGACCCGTCATTGAATCCACAACGAACAGCGTCTCAGATGGCTTTAACGCATTTTTAAGTTCAGCAATTTCATTCATCATCTCCTCATCTACAGCCAATCGGCCGGCAGTATCGACAATGAGAATGTTAGCGCTGTTTTTCTTTGCGTGATCAATGGCAGCCTTGGCAATTTTTACTGCGTCCTTATTGTCAGGTTCGGCATAAACGGGCACGCCAATCTGCTCTCCCAGCACTTTTAGTTGATCAATCGCTGCGGGACGATAGATGTCACAAGCAGCAAGCATCACTTGCTTACCTTGGCGTTTCAGGTAGCTGGCGAGTTTTCCAGAAAAAGTTGTTTTACCAGAACCTTGCAAACCTGCGATCAGCACCACTGCTGGCGAACCTTCCAGTTTGATGTCCTCACTTTTTCCACCCATCAAAACTGTCAGTTCATCATTGGTCACTTTTACCAATAATTGCCCGGGAGATACTGCCGTAAGCACATCCATCCCCATCGCTTTGGTCTTGATATCGTCAGTGACCTCCTTGGCAACTTTATAGTTGACGTCAGCATCTATCAGGGCTTTTCGAATTTCCTTGATGGTGCTGGCCACGTTGATTTCCGTAATTCTTCCCTGGCCTTTAAGGTTTTGAAAGGCCTTTTCAAGTTTTAAGCTTAAACTGTCAAACATGCGTATCTCCGATTTTAGGGGCCACAAATTTAAGGGTAACAGGCAGGTCAACCAAACAGGTTCAAATGGCGGT
This sequence comes from Cyclobacteriaceae bacterium, assembly GCA_035344095.1. Classification (GTDB taxonomy): domain Bacteria; phylum Bacteroidota; class Bacteroidia; order Cytophagales; family Cyclobacteriaceae; genus ELB16-189. The sequence continues at coordinate 3,544 of DAORAG010000281.1, forward strand.
TTGGAGCATAATTAAGAGGTCTGTGTAAAAGGTCTTCTGATTACTTGGAAATTTATATAAATCGGTAGCTCTAAAATTTTCAAAAAACATGAGAAAAACGCTCGTACTCTTTATGCCTGTCTTGATGTTGCTCTATGCTTGTGGGCCATCGGAACAGGAAATCGCTCAAAAAAACCAAGCAGACTTTGATTCCCTTAAGGCCAGTTATCATGCAGAGAGTTTTCGGCTGAATCCGCTTCGAGCCACCAGTGCGGGAGACAATCGCTACAATGATCAGCTACCCAATACGATCACGGAGGCGTATCGCCAGCAGCAAAAGGCATTCTATGAAAAATATCAGAATAAATTAGCTGGGATCGACCGTAGCAAGTTGCCCGAAGACGATCAATTGAGTTACGATCTGCTGACCTATGAATGTGAGCGTGGCCTCGAAGGGTTGCAGTTCAAGGATTACCTGATGCCAATTTCTCAAATCAGATCATTGACATTGATGGTGGCACAACTCGGTAGTGGTACCGGTAATCAACCATTCAAAACGGTAAAAGATTATGAAAACTGGCTGTCAAGACTTGATGGGTACGTAGCGTGGTGTGATTCTGCTATTGTGAATATGCGCAAGGGAATGGCGTCTGGCTATGTGATTCCAAAAGCTTTAACAGTTAAAGTAATTCCACAGCTTGCAAACTTTGACCATGGTCCCGCGGAAGACTTATTGTATTTCGCTCCCATAAAAAATATTCCAGCTGATTTCTCTGAAGAAGATAAAACCCGACTGACGGCCGCATACAAAGACAAAATTGAAAACAGCGTTGTACCGGCAAACAAGCGTCTGCGGGATTTCATTGAAGTTGAATATTTACCCGCTTGCAGAGAGAGTTCCGGTATTGATGGCATACCAGGGGGTAAGGAGTATTATGACTACCTCGTTCGCTATTTCACTACGACAGACAAAACAGCAGATGAAATATTTAAGTTAGGCCTCAGTGAAGTGGACAGAATTTC
>DAORAG010000282.1:0-4540 GCA_035344095.1 Cyclobacteriaceae bacterium
GAAAGTAAAATCCAAGCAATACAAAAATTACAATCCAGATTGTAAGGTTGGTATCACGATCGAGCAAACCCCAATGATACGCCTGGTCTGCAATGCTGAAGAACTTTAGACACAATGCAAGTTCAAGAAACCCAAGTGTCACTTTTACTGAGTTCAACCATCCGCCTGACTTCGGCAAGCCTTTGATCCATTCAGGGAAAATTGCAAACAAGGTGAAGGGGATAGCGAAAGCTAAAGCATAGAAAAACATCGCTAATATCGGCTTCATCACATGGCCACCTGCAGCGAGCACTACCACATTACCTACAATAGGGATGGTGCAGGAGAAAGACACCAAAACAAGTGTTGCGGCCATAAAAAAGACTCCTATCCATCCTCCCTTCTCTGCCTGCTGGTCTACTTTATTTACCAGCTGATATGGCGCATTGATCTCGAACAGCCCCAGAAAGGACAGTGCAAAGACGATAAAGATTACAAATACAAAAAGATTGGGTGCCCAGTGTGTAGCTAGTGCATTGAGCCCTTCAGCGCCAAGCGCAAAGGCAAACACGGTGCCGGCCAGCGTGTAAATCAGAATAATAGATACACCGAATGCAATTGCTTTACGAACACCAGTGCTCCTCGATTGACCCTCCTTCAAAAAGAACGTGACCGTCATTGGAATCATCGGAAACACACAAGGTGTGACCAGGGATGTGAGTCCTAGTAGAAATGCAAAAACGAGATAACCCAAAAATGATTCGTCACTTAGGTTATTCTCGCCATCCAAAATTGATTCATCAATGTATGGGCCTTTGTTATCTGAATTTGTAGTTGCCTGAACAACAGTTTCATCCTGTTTTATTTCTTCATTGTTATTATTGTTTTGCGATGTCGAAGCATCCCCGTTTACCTGAAAGTTGGTAAACGAAAACTCGCCATCACCCGGCACGCAGCGTCCATCTACTTCAGTACAAACCTGGTACTCGTAGTCACCTTTTATTATGGCAGAAGAGGAAAGGATCTTTACTTTTTGAATAAACTGTGCCGTCTTCTTAAATATTTTGACATCACACTCAAAGATGTCATCGTATTTATCAACCGGGTTTACAGGCACGATACCTCCCACAAGTTGGTATCCATCATTCGGCTGAAAGTTAAAAGTGGTTTTGATTGGCCCATCTTCGCAAGGGAACTCACTCGAATACAAGTACCAGTCGGGATCAATTTTTACATTGAAAAGCAGATCTATTTCATCTCCTGCATTTACCGAAGATTTCGAGGTGGCTGTAGACCATTTTGCTGGTTCAAGTATCTGAGCCTTCAGCGGCACTATTCCACCAAGTATTAACAAAAGGGCTCGCATTATCATGGGTGTAAATCAATTTGCCGCTAAAATAACGAAGGGGCGCCTAAAAAAGTTGATTGGAATGAGTTGCATTTGATAAACACCTTAAACCGTAACACGCAACGGTGCGTTTGGCTTTTCGCCTTCCAGTACCTTGGCTTGCTCGCGGGTAAGCACTGAATAAAGTGATACGGGCACTTCCTTGCCACGTAATTCTATGGCACCAACGGGATTGTATTGGTATATACTCTGAGACGGCATTTTGTCGACCACTTCCTGCGAGATTAACAACTCGACTCTCAGTTCATTGCAAAAATCCTGAATGCGCGAAGTAGTATTCAACACATCCCCTGTAAAGACGATGTCTTTTTTCACCTTTCCAATCTCACCAATAGTAACGTCACCACAGTGTATACCGGCTTTAAATTGGGGCACAAGGCCATATTCATCGAGATACTTTTGAGCGTTCTGCTCGATTATATTCTTAATTTCAAAAAAGCAATTCACACAATTCTCCTGATCGAGTCCTGAAGTGAGATCCCAATGTACAATCACCTCATCACCTACGTATTGATAAATCTCACCCCTGGTATCGATGATCGGCTCCGTGATGTCGCTGAAAAACTGACTCAGCAATTCAAACCACTTCACGTGACCGAGTTTCTCCGCGATACTTGTTGAGCCTCGTATGTCCAAAAACATGAAAATTCGCATTTCGACTTTTGGACGATAGTATTTGCCCTTTAGCAGTTTGAGGAACACCCCTTGTCCATAGTTCTCATTTACCTGCAGCACAATCATGGTAAGTGCCGACAACATGGACCAGAACATAATGGTATGCAATAGCCCCAGGCTAAACATAAAGTCAAGGGCATGAACGAGGATAAACATATCCCAAGGTGGACGTGAAAAATATATGCTATTATAAATGAGAGAAGCCGGAATGGACACGATGATAATGACCAACACGATTACTACGGTATCCACCAGTATGGTCACCCACAACGGGTACTTTCTCACCTGCTCTTTAAAAAAGTAAACGATGGTACCACCTCCTAAAAGACCGGCCAGCGGAACGATCAGCAAAGTGGCCAGAAGATTGATTCCGAATTGATAATGCTCGAAGCCAATCTGGTGTGTGGCAAGCAGAAAAACATGATTTTCAAAACCAAAAATTATAGCCGCCAGGCCCCAGAATACCGTTATGTATCCGATCGTTCGGAGTTTGAGTTTTTGGGATCGGGATAACTTTTTTGACATGCCGTTTCAGGAAGTCCAATTACCGAACCTAACACAAATCCACCACTTAAGATTCATCTCGTGTAGAGACGAATCTCAGTAAGTTTTATTTTTTAGCAAAGTGTTTGTAAAACGACACAATGGTCTCAATGCCAAGCAAAAAGTTTTTAATGCCAAAGTGTTCATTAGGAGAATGAATAGCGTCACTATCCAGTCCAAAGCCCATGAGCACGGTGTCAAGCCCAAGTTCCTTTTTGAAAAGCGCGACAATCGGGATGCTTCCTCCGTCTCTGGATGGAATCGGAGTCTTTCCCCACACTTCCTTAAATGCATCACTTGCGGCCTGATAGGCATTTGAATCCGTTGGCGTCACCGCTGGCTCACCGCCATGATGTGCAGTTACTTTCACTTTGACATATGGTGGTGCAATTGCATTAATATGTCTAGTGAATAACTGCGTGATCTCACTGCTCACCTGATTGGGAACAAGCCTCATGGAAATTTTTGCAGTTGCCTTCGAAGGAAGAACGGTCTTGGCTCCTTCACCCGTATATCCTCCCCAAATTCCATTTACATCCAATGTTGGTCGAATGCCGGTTCTCTCCAAAGTGGTAAATCCTTTTTCGCCTTTCACCTCATTGATGCCCAGATCCTTTTTGTATTCGTCAAGACTAAACGGTGCTTTGTTGAGAGCCTTTCTCTCGTCTTCTGTGAGATCTGCAACTTTATCATAAAACCCGGGAATAGTGATGTGACCATTCTCATCAATCAGTGAATGAATCATATCACACAGCACATTAATCGGGTTGGCAACTGCTCCTCCGTAAACACCCGAGTGTAAATCCCTGTTAGGGCCCACCACTTCAACTTCCATGTAGCTTAATCCACGCAATCCGACTGTGATTGATGGATGTTCCAAAGAAATGATTGCAGTATCGGAGATAAGAATAACATCAGCTTTTAACAACTCTTTATTTGCCTTAACAAACTTTCCAAGATTGTCAGAGCCCACCTCCTCTTCTCCTTCAATCATGAACTTGATGTTGCAAGGAAGACTACCTTGCTTGTTCATAATCTCCAGGGCTTTGATGTGCATGTACACCTGACCCTTGTCGTCACACGATCCGCGCGCATAAATTTTCTCATCTTTCACAACTGGCTCAAACGGTGGTGAAGTCCACAAGTCAAGTGGATCGGGAGGTTGCACATCGTAATGTCCATACACCAATACTGTCGGTAGCTTAGGGTCGACTATTTTTTCACCGTACACGATCGGATGACCCGCTGTGTCTTTTACTTCAGCAAGATCTGCACCCGCCTCTATCAACTTCACTTTGATAAATTCCGCAGCCTTTCTCACATCAGCTTTGTGTCTGCTGTCAGCGCTCACAGATGGTATTCTGAGCAGGTCAAAAAGTTCAGTTAGGAATCGGTCTTTGTTGTCGGTGATGTATTGTTTTACCATGTGTGAAAAATTGTTTGGCAAATTAAATTTTGAATCCTGCCATTACAATCGTTTCCGCTAATAAATGTTAGGTAGGATTTGTTTTTTTCTTCGCACGTTCACTTTCTATGAACCTTCATACTGTCTACATTTAACCAAGTGCGTTCATATTAAATCATTTATCAACGGATTTATTGAAAGAGGAAAACAATTCGGGGCTGTATACAGCCGATCTTGAGCATGACTCGTGTGGTGTAGGTTTCATTGCAAATATCAAAGGAAGAAAGTCTCACCAGATCGTACAAGATGGCCTGACTATGCTGTCGCGGATGGCTCATCGCGGTGCGTGTGGCTGTGAACCCAACACAGGTGATGGTGCTGGCATTCTCATCCAGGTTCCACATGAATTCCTTTTGGGCGAATGCACTCGCATCGGAATTCGACTCCCTCGATTCGGAGAGTACGGAGTTGGACTGATTTTCTTTCCTGCTGAGGAACGTGTGAGGGAAGAATGTCGAAAAGTGCTGGAG
>DAORAG010000283.1:0-2411 GCA_035344095.1 Cyclobacteriaceae bacterium
CAGTCGAAGATGTACCGGTATTGAAATACTGGGACACAAAACCTCACGTCATGGATTCTGATCCTAATGATGACTGGAACTGGGAGTATGAACTTCAGCGAACGCCTTCCTGGCGAAGGCAATTGATTGCCGAACTTGCAGGGCGACCGATTGGGGTCGTTCAAATTATCGATCCACAATTAGAGGAGACCCACTACTGGGGAGATGTAGGGGATGGACTGCGGGCAATTGACATTTGGATTGGCGAGGAGGGCGACCTGGGAAAAGGCTATGGAACTCAAATGATGGCTGAAACACTCAAAATTTGTTTCTCGGATTCGGATGTTCTGGCTGTCATCATTGATCCCTTAAAGTCAAATGTAAAGGCCATCCGATTCTATCAGCGCCTCGGCTTTAGGTGGGTGGAGAACAAATTTTTTGGAGATGACGAGTGTGCCGTTCATCGTATCGAGAGGTCTGATTGGTTTTCTAATTTGTCTGGTTAGTTGATATTTAATCTTCCGGGTTTACTTCGACTTTGATAATAAATATATTTGGTATTTTCAGTCTGAGTAATTTATGATACGACCCTATACGATAAATGACCGCGAGCAAGTTGTAGCCGTATTCAAAGAAAATGTTCCTAAATATTTTGATGCTGATGAAGAGGCCGACCTGCTGGATTACCTCCATAAGCACGGTGACACCTATTTTGTTATGGAGGATGGTGGCCAGATCATCGGATGTGGCGGCTATCACCTGAATGCGTTAAAGACATTTGGTCGCATCTCATGGGATTTTTTTAGCCCCGATCAACAAGGGAAAGGACTAGGTAAGCAGATGGTTCAGCATTGTTTGGATTCCTTGCGTGAGATTCAAACGCTGAAACTGATTACCGTGTGGACTTCACAACTGGCATTTTCATTTTATGCGAAGTTTGGATTTCGACAACAAGATGTAATTCCAAACTACTGGGGTCCGGGCCTGGACCTTTACCGGATGGACATGCTTCCTTGAAATCACTATAACCAGCCTTTCCTTTTAAACCAGGCGAAAATAAGTCCTGTGATGAGCAGCATCACCGACATCACATACAGGTATCCATTTTCCCAACGAAGCTCCGGCATGAAGTCGAAATTCATTCCATATACGCCTACTATGAAAGTCAGGGGCATAAAGAACACTGAGAATACGGTTAAGACACGAACGACTTCATTGGTTCGCTGAGACGAAAGTGAAATGTAGATGTTCAGCAGGTTGCTGACGTTGTCGATGATTTGTTTGGTACTGCTCTGATGGTGCAGTAACTCATCTTTTAAATGATGGAAGTGAGGTGAAGATATTTTCCCTTTCAGATTCTCAACAATGTTTTTGGTGAGGTCAAAAATGTAGTCCATCACCGATGCCTTTCGTTTGATGTAATAGAGGTTTTTGAGCAGTGACGGGGTCTTCTCTTGAAGAAATATTTTAGGTTCGAAGATGTCCAACTCTCTTACGAGTTCCGCCAACGGAACATCATAAGTAGTGATCACCCTGGAAATGATCCGAAACAACACCTGGTGGGGAGAGGTACTCTTTCCGGCTTTCACATAATTTTCCATAATTTCATTGAGGAAGAGATACGCTTTGCGATGAATGGTGATGATGAAATCCGGTCCGATAAATACTGCGATTTTATCCGTGATTCCCTGGATGGTATCCGCTTCTTTTGGTGCCAGACTACTGAAGAGACGAAGGATTACAAACTGGATCTCGCCCTGCATTTCATATTTAGGCAGATGTTCCGGCTGGAGTGAATCTTCTACAAGAGAGGTTGAAAGACTATATTTTGACGCAACCTCATTTAGCTCAGATTTTGTTGGGTTGACGATGTCAATCCATTCGAGAGGACTTGACTTTTTTTCTGAAAGAGTATTTACCATAAAGGACCTTACTCACTAAAGGTATAGCAAACTTTTTTCGGTTTGTAAGTAGCGCGATTAAATAAATTTCTTGGATACCTACTCTCTTATAACGATGCCCTTTTCGCGATCGTAGGGTACGATGTTGTCCCATTCATTGGCCGCTGACCGGGCCACAAAAGCCACAACGGGCTCTTTGTCACTCATGTTGAAGACTTCGTGAGGCACGCCTGATTTGATAAAGATGAAGTCACCGGCTTTATTTTCTAAGGTTTTCTTGAGACCATCGCCAAACTCATGGCGCACATTTCCTTCAAGGATATACAGCATTACTTCAAATCCATCATGTATATGTGCATAGGCTACGCCACCAGGTGGGATGGTAGCAATGTTTACGGAGAGTTTTTCAGAGCCCACATTCTTTTCAGACATACCCTGCTTGTAGTGTATTCCGTTCCAGTCTCGTTTTCCACCGCCACCTCTTATGGTCAAAATACCGCCATGGTCTTCTACTACATTCTGTTGAATGTT
>DAORAG010000283.1:2511-4539 GCA_035344095.1 Cyclobacteriaceae bacterium
TGATTTGATTTGATAGTTGAAGATAACCAATTGCGCGTGTTAATTCATAAAAGAGTCGTAGACATATCCAGCGAGGACAGCCAGTAAAGCAAGTGGAATGATCCATTTGATCCAGGCAAAAGCTAACTTTTGAATTGTTGTGTTCCGGCTTGAAGTAAAAAGGCTCTCGCGGGCAGTCAGCCTCGTGTAACCCCAGGTAATGCCCAGCACACAAAGCGCACTGCCGAGCACCTGCATGCCTGATCCAAAAATCAGGTCGAGTATACCAATAAGGTCAGGAGAGAAAGCACATGGTAGCGCTAACATGCCCTGTACTACGCCAATGGCGACCAGCGTCTTTTTAGGGGGAAGCTCTGGTCTCTCATTTTGAATGCTGACAAACGGCACCTGGTACGCTGCGATAAGCGAGAGAAATGCAACTAAAGTCAACGCGATGAGAAAGAGAGAACCAATCCATCGACCTGCAGGCATCGTGGCGAACAACCTGGGGAAAGTGTCAAAGATCAGACCTGGCCCGGAGGCCATATCCATGCCGAAAACCAGCATAGAAGGAACCAAAAATAAACTCACCAACAGTGATGCGCTCACATCGCCAAGACCTGTGAGAAGAGCCATCTTTGGAATGCTTTCGTTTTGATTGATGTAAGCAGCGTACACCACCACAAACGTTCCACCCAGACCTACGGAAAAGAATGCTTGCCCCAGTGCCGCAAAAATCTCTGTGGCATGCAGACGCGAGAGATCCGGAGAGAGAAACTCAGTGAACTTATCAAGTGCGCCTGGCAATGAAAGGGCATTGAAAATCATGTATCCCATGGCCAGCAGAAAGAAAGGCATGATGATTTTGCTCAGCCATTCGATTCCTCTGGTGAGACCTTTGTGAATAACAAACAAAGACGTGGCAATAAGCAAGAGCGTAATACCATATTGTAGCTGTGGATAGTTGAGACCGGACTTGAATCCTTCGATGTTATCCCTGCCAAATCCGAAAATGATAGAATAGGCCGAGGTATAAATTACGTTGGCAACGACCACGACATAATACGAACCCGAAATCGTGATCACTACCAGGAGCATCAAGCCAATGAAACCTCCGATGTTGTTACCAAAGATGATGCGAAACGAGTCCAGTGTTCCTTTTCCGCTCATCCTTCCGAGGGTCATCTCCGCCATTAATGCCGGGAATGCGAACAGTAAGGTAAATCCAAGATAGACGGCAAGGAATGCGCTGCCACCATAGCTACCCATCATGTAGGGAAACCGCCACACATTACCGAGCCCAACTGCGACCCCGATCATGGTCAGGAGTGAGGTGAGGGTAGAGGTATACTTTGGGCTGGTCAAGATTTAGCTATTATTGCTGTTTTGCGCGACTAATAAGGGCAATATTAACTTCGAAACCTATACAGAATTCAAAAAAGTAAGCCCCCATGTAACCAATGGAATAATCCTGAGTGTCTTTCTCTAACCAACTTCAGAAGAGATGTTCAAAAGCTACCTTACCACCGCGCTACGACATTTTAGCAGAAACAAGTTTCATTCTTTGATTAATATACTAGGCCTGGGTCTGGGGATCATGGTCAGCATTCTGGCTTTGATGTTCATGCTGGATGAGGCATCGTTCGACACATTTCATAGCAAAGCAGATAGACTTTATCGACTCAACAAGGAGCGCATTGATGAAACCGGTGCTGTGACACTCAATGCTGAGTCATCTGGGTTGTATGGTCCTGGAATAAAAGAAGTCTTTCCTGAAGTTGAAAATTACATGCGGTATCAACCCTGGTTCGATGAAGTAGTACTTAGTTACGAGGGCAAACATTTACAGGTTGATGAGCAGGAAATTGTTATTGTTGATGATACCTTCTTTGATGTTTTTGATTTCGAACTGACTCGTGGAGATAAGAATAAAGTGTTGGCCAGACCCGCCACCATGGTGCTCACGGAAGACCTTGCAGCTTCGTTGTTTGGCGCTGCTGATCCCATTGGCAAATCAGTCGTAGGGATAAACGGATTCGAATTTGAAAT
>DAORAG010000284.1:0-4503 GCA_035344095.1 Cyclobacteriaceae bacterium
CTTGTGTGATAAATTCTCTTCTTCTTTCATTAATAACATATTCGATAACTACAGCTCTGTTGCTGATGGTAGGGATCGTGCCTACACCATAAAAATTACGTAAGTCTGTTATTGTGATTGTGTTAATATTGCCGCTGTATCGCTTGTTAGCCAAAGTTTGGATATCAGCTATTGCTTCGGTGATTCGGTTTTTTTGCGCCAGCGCTTCAGCTCGGTTAAGCAATACTTCTTCACCCCGGAACATAAGCCCGATGTGATAGGGTAGTCCCACGTTGGAGTTAAGACTACTGCGCTCAAACAGGCTCTCATAACGGGCAGGAAATTGACCATTCTGACCTTTTACAAAGGAGGGGTTTTCGCGCTCGTCCGTACCTCCGAAAGGATTGGAACCAAACACATCATCATATACATCGCGTGTCGGTCCATGGGCAAAGTCTACGCGCTGCACGAGTGAAATCTTTCGCATGAGTAGAAGATTGCTTCTTTGCTGTGGTGACGAATAAAGCTGAGGATAAGCTTGTACTGATGAGCTGGCAGCCTGAAACTCATCTGAAGTCAAATCACGAACGAATGAGGCCGGGTCGCTACCCAAAAGAAGGTTGGCATATTCAATCACTTTATCATAATTACCTTTGAACAAGTAAAATCGGGTAGCAAAAGCAAGTGCCGCATTTTTATTGAAATGATATTTGCCGGAGTTGGCAAAGAAACTATCATCCACCAGTTCTATGCCTTTAAGCATGTCGGCTTCAACTTTATCGTAAACTTCCTGCACGGTATTTCTCTTGTAGGTCTTAATGAAGACGGTCTCCGGAGTTTCTACGTAGGGGACCCCTAGGTCATTACCCGCAGTAGTAGCATCATAGTGCTTGCCAAACAAGTTGACAAGCATGAAGTGGCCATAGGCCCGAACAAGCCTGGCCTCCGACTCCACTGCTCTTTTCTTCTGCTGAAGTGCTTCTGTGTCTGCAGGCAGAGAGGAGAGCACTGCCAGTACTTCGTTGGCATGGGCGATCGCATTGTAAGTCTGAAACCAAAAGAAGGAGGGTGAGTCACTTTCATTTGGGTCATCTACAAAATCCTGCCACTCGAAAGCGCGCTGATGAATCTGCCGGATCGTAACACCTCGGGTGTAGGCTGTGTTATCCGTCATCCAGTCGGTGAATGCCGGTGACGCGACTGAATAAGCATTGGTCAGCAACTGCGCAGCTTTATCAAGGTCATTGAGCGCTACGCGATTGTCGGGTGCTTCATTGAGAAAATCGTTGCAACTACCGAGTAGTGTCACGGCCAGCACCAGCATTGATTTTGCAATTCGATTTGATATTGGCTTACTGTTCATCATAATCCAATATTTAATGACACCGTGATAATTCTCGTTTGCGGAAGCGCAACTCCACCAGAACTGAAAAATTCAGGATCTTGTCCTTTCAGCGTTGCTCTGTCTGCGTATAGCAGTGCAAGGTTTTGGCCCTCAACAGAGAGGTTGGCATGAGACAATCCCGCACGTCTTGCCCAGCCTGATGGCAGTTGATAGGAAAGTCTCGCTGTCTTTAAACGAACATAGTCTCCATTGGCTACCCTTACAGAACTTTTATTGTAAAGGTCATAGGCCAGCACCGCATCAGAGCTTACCTGTGCTACACCCTGGTCTAAGATCACCGGAATGTTTGTGATATTTTCATCACCGGGAACAGCCCAGCGATTCACCAGGTCCCCTGGCAAAGCGTCAATGTCGGAGTATGTTCCAAAGAAGGCATCATTCAGTCGAATCTTGTAATCATATTTAAATGAGAGTAAGAAGCTGAAAGTAAAATTTTTGTAAGTAAAGGTGTTGGTCAAGCCACCAGCACCACGTGGTTCGGTAGGGCCCTCATAAATAAGTGTTTCTTCCAGGCCGCTGCGCTCCTGCAAATCAAGACTGAACACAGTTTCTCCATTGCCATCAAGGAAAGTAGGTATGCCGCTGCCATTAAGGCCAATGAATTTGGTGGAATACAGACCCCGTCTTGGGCCACCCAACACAGACGCTCCTCCCTGATTTATTGCATCGACCAAACGGGGGCCAAAGTCGAGGCGTGTGATTTTATCTTTTGTGTAACCGAAGTTGAAATCTGTTCTCCAGGAGAATCCAGGTCTTTTCATGTTAACTGTGGAAATGGAAATCTCATATCCTTTCGCTTCCATGTCAGCAAAGTTTCCGGTCTTAAGACCTTGACCGCCTATCCCGCTGGTTTGCACCACACCGATAAGGTCAAAGGCATTTCGGATATAATAGTTTAGGCTGCCGCTGACGCTTGCTTTCCTGAGACTGAAGTCAAGGCCCACATTAAATTCTTTTAGCTTTTCCCATGATAGTTCGGTGTTCGTTAGGTCAACAATGCCAAGAACAGGTTCAACATCGGTGGGGCGTATGGTCGCATCTGCCTGCAGGTTAAGAAGAGCGCTGGCGTTGGGAGGGAGGTTACCGGAAATACCGTAGGTACCTCTGAGCTTTAAATTTTCAAATGCATTTAGAAATGGCGTGTTACTAAAAAAGTTTTCGTTTTGAACGTTCCAGGCACCGCTGACATTCCACGTGGGTAAGTAACGTACAGCATTACTTTGTCCCAGTTGGTTTGAACCATCGTAGCGGGCCGTAAAGTTTCCAACATATCGCGACTTGTAAGAGTAGCCACCATTAAAAAACAGTCCGACAAACCTGTCCTTTTCATTTACCCTTGAGTAATAATCGATGTTCTGTAGGTTGAAGAACTCAATGATCTTTGGATCAGTAATTACGATTCCTCCACTTTCATAAATAACGCCAAGGCCGGTTGTGCTGGTGGTCAATCGATCGGTAAATCTGATCTCTTCGCCTGCCAGCACATTCACTTCGTGATTGTCACCTATTTTCTTCGACCAATTCACACTCATCCTGTTGAAGAAATTGAGCAGGTTATTTTGATCGAGGTAGTTGAATCCCCCTTGTGGAAGCACGACCTCGGGATTCAGACCCGGGTTATTGGGATCTCTGAACAGGAGGTTATTCGCATCCTGAATAAACTGTGTGTCGTTGGCGCGATACGCTTCCGCCTGATTGGAACGTTCATGAACCGTATGATCGCGCTTTGTGAACGCGTAGCGGGCCTGCAACACACCTTTAATGGATAGATTCTCTCTAGGCTTGACCTCAAAGTCGGTTTGAGCTGAAACGTCTGTCACATTGATGTCCATGTAATTGAGGTCGAGTTCTTCCAGAATATTAAACGGAGCGAAGTTTCTTCTGAAAAACTCGCGGCTGCCATCGTCATCGAATGGCCGAATGGAACGCGCGGTATTCAATGCGTAGCTAAACGGGTTGATATCAAACCCTCGGCTAAACCGCCCGGTAATAGGGTCAAATTCACGGTTGCGTGTTCCGGGTACCAACTGATCGCGGTAGCTGGCTGTTAATTTTAGACCGAAGGTGAAGACATCAGATAAGAAGTAGGTGTTCCGGGCTGTGCCGGTAAATCGCTGCACTTTATCAGCAATGGTCTGGCCTTGATCTGCGAGATAGCTGAGTGAATAGTAGCTGTTTGACTTGTCGTTACCACTGGTGAAACTCAATGAATGCTGCTGTTGGAGTCCGATGTCGTGAAACAGAACGTCAAACCAGTCAGTGTTTGCGTTTTCATATTTGTTGAGAAATTCCTCATTCAGGGTTCCGCCTACTCCCCAGTTGAGTTGCTTGTTGGCGATAAAGTCAAACATTTTGCCCATGGCCCCGTAGTTGGCCGAGCGAACCGAGGTGCTGATGTCTACAATTCCTTTTTCATACAACTCGCGATATACCGACATTTCCTGGGCGGAATTCAGTAGATCAAATTGATTATAGGTGGGTCTTAGTTTTCCAGAGAAGTTCGCAGTGTAGTTCACGCGCAGTGCTCCGCTCTTTCCTCGTTTCGTAGTAATCACAATAACACCGTTGGCTGCTCGCGCTCCGTAAATGGCGGTAGCCGAGGCATCTTTTAAAACCTGAAATGACTCGATGTCATCAGGGTTGAGATTGGCCACAGAAGAACTTATCAGCGTATTGGTATTTCCTGAGATCAGATCATCCGTGCTCACATTGGAAAGGTCTTCAAGGATTACACCGTCCACCACGAACAAGGGTTGGTTGTTGCCATTGATCGATGCATTTCCGCGAATCCGGATTTTTGGCGATGTACCGAATGTGCCCGACACATTATCAACACTTACTCCCGCTATTCGTCCTTCCAGTACCCGGCCCGCATCGGCCAGTCCGTCAATTTTAATTTCGGACATCTTCACGTTTTCAGACGCACCGGTAAATAGTTTTCTGTCCACTTCCTGAAAACCCGTCACGATAATTTCATCAAGCAGTGAGGTAGCCTCAGCGAGCGTAACATTAATAGTTGTTCGGTTATTGACTTCCTGGCGCACTTGTTCCATGCCTACCATTTGGAAAAGCAACACTTGATTGCTGGCAGCGCGAATGGAGTAGGTGCCGTCAAGGTT
>DAORAG010000285.1:0-4496 GCA_035344095.1 Cyclobacteriaceae bacterium
CCTCCCGTTCAGGTGGCTTATGCATTAAGGCAAGCTATTGATGAATATTTTGCCGAGGGTGAACAAGGAAGATGGGAACGATACCTTGGCAACTACGAAATACTTTATACAGGTTTATCAAAACTTGGCTTCGAGTTTCTACTCCCAGATGAACAGCAGTCAAAGATTCTACTTGCTATTAAAGAGCCTGACAGCCCCAGCTACAACTTTGACACGATGCACGACTACCTGTATGAGCGGGGTTTCACAATCTATCCTGGCAAAGGAGCTAAAAAAGCCACGTTCAGATTATCAATCCTTGGCGACCTGCACAAGGAAGACATTACATCTTTCCTCGAATGCCTTAAAGGTTACTTACAGAGCAATAAAATATTTGGTTAGTGACTTACAGGTAAACCCTGATTACTCCAGCCATTGTAGCCTCCATCCAGTTCGTAGATTCGCTTAAAGTCATTTGATTTCATTACCTCTGCTGCCTTTCTGCTGCGGCTACCTCCTGCACAATACAGGTAGTAAGTTTTAGTCTTATCCAACTGATTAACCTTTTCGGCAAAGTCTGGTGCACGAAAATCAATATTCATTGCCCCTTCTATCTTACCGCCAGCTACCTCATCCGGAGTGCGCACGTCCAGCAGCACGCCATTCGAATCCTCACTTATTCTTTTCTGAAACTCCTCGGCAGAAATGGTCTCCGAAATAGTTGCTTCGGTCGGTACCTGTACTTCCGTGCTTTCAGTCTTCTTTCCACATCCCAACGATACTATCAGTAGAACAAATAATACTCTTCTCATAATTTTCTATCTTATCAATTGCACCCAGCCTTTGCAAAGCGGCTCGTTTTCTATTTCCACCTCATAGTAGTAAGTCCCGGCTTCCAGGCCTCCTCCTTCCCACTCGTCTTTATAGTCGTTGTTTTGATATACTATCTTACCCCATCGATTATAAACAGAAAGTGCGACTTTGACACCGGCCTCCGTAGTTGTCGGACTATTATCGGCTGGTCCATATCTTATTTTAAATGTATCATTTTTTCCGCTACTGTTCGCATCTGTATTTCCCGGTGTAAGTACATTGGGCACCTTTATCGTTACAAAAGGCAGCGTCACTATTTCTTCAAAGGTGCAAAAGTCACGCTTGCCAACCAGCTTGACGCTGTAAACTCCATCATTCTCATAGTTGTACGTGAGCTCACGCTGAGTTGAGTTGTTACCATCTCCCAGATCAAAAAACTGTTCGAATTCTTCCGATGACTTGTTGGTGACTTGTAGAGCGGCCCTCGAATAACAATCCGAGATCTTTTGGTAATCAAAACGCAGGTCTATTCTCGGCACTACGTCCACTTCAACCGTATCCTTCACTACACAGCCATTCGAGTCCGTGATGGAAACGAAATAGGTTGTGGTGTCTTCTGGCGTTAGCAAAGGTCTGGCCAAGTCAGAAACAACACCTTCACTTTTGGTACGCCATTCATAAGCAGTGCCACCACCAGCTTCTAGCTGAATTGAGCTCCCTTCGCATATCGCGACATCGTCACCTGCAAAACCAGACGCCTGATGAACTCTCACTGTTGCAAAGTCAAAATCTTCGCCAATACAGGTACCCTGGTCTACGGCCCGCAGTTTCACTTGATATGTACCCATCAACTTATATTCATGAATGATCGCTGCAGTATCAGGTTTGGTTTCAGTGGTTCCGTCACCGAAGTCCCATTCATAAAACTGGCCTCCCGTGCTTCTGTTTTGGAATACCAATTTGTCTGGCAGGCACACATCCGCGATACCCGGATGATCAAGTGCCAGGGTATTGGTGATAATTCTCGCGTTGAGCGAAGAAAGGTCAAATTTGAAAGCAGCATTGTTGCAGTTCAAGCTGTTGTTCGTTGCACTCCACGCGTTAGGTGTTGTGGGAAAATCGGATGATGACATACCACTTGCATTGTTCACATTGCAACCAGAGCACACGGCATGGTAAACAATGCCGCTCTTATCAAATCGGCTTGTGCCCCCGTCAACATGAGTCAGTGATTGTGTTCCACCCAAATAGGTGCCATAAAGGAACTGCGTTGCATCATCTGTCAGCACGATGAAGTAAAAGTCAGAACCCAGTGTTGTTTTCTGGTATGCATCTGGCGTGACCGGCAAACCGTTTGTACTGCTTGAATTGAGTAGTGGTTTGCTGACATTTACATTCACGAGGCCTCCCCAGCCCGTCATATAAATGTTATTACAATCGTTGACTAAAAAAGCGGTAGGTGATATATCTGGCTTGCCTGTTCCCCTTCCAAAAACTGTCGACAGTAATAGATTTTTAAGATTATTGTCGAACTTCTGTAAAAACTGACCACTGTTTGGATTTGAGTATACATCCAGACTGACAGGTATAGGCCCAGCGGTCTGGCCATACACATACACCTCATCATTGGAGTTGAGATCCAGAAAATAGATTTGATCATAGGCAGTAGTGCCAGTGTACGTTGCCGCAATAATACCTGAACCGTCAGGTTCCAATTTGGCAATCCATCCGTCCACGGTACCAGCAAAAACTGATTGATTAGCGTCCATCGAGACAGGAAAATTTGCGCTCGTTGTTCCTCCTGCCAGAAAAAGTTTTCCGTTGCTATCGAACTTTATTGAATATGCAGCATCACTACCTGCTCCACCTACGTAAGCCGACCACAATACCTGACTCAGGTTGGCATTCAACTTAACCACTACTGCATCTGTTCCTCCACCATTGTATGCAGTACCAAAACTATTGATGACCGGAAAATCTGTATTTGAAGCAGTGACTGTGCTCAAAAAAATATCCCCATTCTCATCAGATATGATGTCTCCTCTCAACTGGTCGCCATAATTCTGAACCAAAACACTGGCAGATGCGATAACTCCATCTTGTTTGGATCCTCCTAAAAAAGTACTGGCAAGAAGTTGCGATCCGTCCTTGCTTATCTTGGAAACAAAGATATCCGAACCCTTGAAGTAACTTACAACATGGGTAACCGTGTCATTGCCCACGTTGTTGTATGTCTCGTCATATGCCCCGGCTGTCACAGGAAAATTATTTGAGCTCGTTGTGCCAAAAACCAGAAGATTTTCATCCTTATCCATCACGAGGCTGTGTGGACTTTCAGACTGAGATCCTCCGAGATAAGACGCGTAAAGCAAATTCTGTCCAATGGAATCGTATTTCAAAATTGCCACATCATAGAGTCCACCATAGGTTGTCTGGAATGCTCCTGGTGTGGCAAGAAATGTTCCACTGAATGCTTGCCCGACAAAATGATTGGTAACTCCTGAGGAGTACAGATATCCCTTTTCGCCTGGTGTAGCCGTAGAGCCCCAGTTGTCTGCTTGCGATCCTGAATAGGTAGCGAAGATCAACAGCGGATCAATGACAAGCTCTACGCAGGGATCATAGCCTTCCGGAAATGAAAATGAAACAATTTCATCTGCCAATAAGTAGGCAACGCTAACCCATTTCTTTTTTCCATCGATGATCTGGTAAGCAATGGGCTTCTTCTCAATAATCTCCGCCAACGCTGCATCAACAATCAGGTCACCGTTTGAAACGTAAACTTGTTTTGCCCCCTCATACCGCAGCTGGATAGCAGCAGGATCAACGGCAGGTTCAACAATCAAATCATATTTAATATTATTTCCTTCTGTTGTAATCCGGAGATCAATTCCATCGTAAATATTTTGATAAACAATTTCCTGATATTGATAGGCCTTTGATCCCCACTTAGCAGGATCTGATCCGAAGAAATAATTGTAATAGATGTTCGATCGACCAAACGCCTTTGGTTTTACAAATGAATTGCTATTTATGAAGCTGACGGACACCTTTCGTCCAGTAATAGGATGATCTACTTCTGCACTTGGATCTGCCTCGTTAAATTCATTATGTGATGCCTCATGAAGTTGCTGAACCTTTCCGTAATCAAGAAAAAAATAGTTGAACTGGCCGGCACTGATGGCCATTTGCCCACCCTGAATATCCGCAAGGAAATCCACCTCGCAAGGCCATTGGTTCTTGTTTTCGATAAAACCTGTGCCCGGCCCAGCATACAGCTGAAGTATACAGCCGCACAGCGTCAGGAATAACACTCCCCGTTTGTTCATTCTCAATAGTATAAAGGCTACTAAAGATAAGTTTGAACTATATACTCTGAAAGTAATTCAGGTAGTACCAGCGGGGGGATATTTTTTTGCAAAAATTACCTAGTTCTCTTTACGAAGTACCTGGAGAGGTGGAGTGTTAAGTACCTCTCGGGAGTTGAACCAGCCTATAACCACCGTCAACGCCATCACCAAAATCCCTATAGAGGCCATGTCGACCAAATTGATGGAAAAATTGACTTCAAAGAAAAAGTGGGTAAGAAACCAGCCTGAAATGAGTGATAGGATGATCCCCGTAAGCGCGGAGAACAACCCCAAATAAGAATATTCAATTAATGTAATCCTGTTCAATTGTTTGGTTCGCGCACCTATCGTTCT
>DAORAG010000286.1:0-4454 GCA_035344095.1 Cyclobacteriaceae bacterium
GAAATGTAAAAAAAGGTGACCTCGCCACTGCAGGCAATGGTGGTGGAAAAAACCCGAATGACTTTAGCGATGGGCCTCAACCTTTTAGCTTGATTCCAGCTGACGCATCATTTTATGGCGAATTCCAAAATCGAATTGATGACAGGGCTGTCGTAGACAAACTTCAGAATAAAAATCTTTATGAAGTAACACTGAGCAACAAAGGTGGCTTAGTGATGCCTGTGATTATTGAATGGACTTATAAGGATGGCACCAAGGAGATTGAGCGGATCCCCGCAGAAATCTGGAGGTTGAATGAGGACAAGGTTACCAAGGTATTTGTAAAGCAAAAAGAGGTAGTGAACATCGTGATCGACCCGAAAAAGGAAACTGCTGATGTGAACACTGACGATAATGTCTTTCCAAAACGAAATCAACCATCCAAATTTGATGAGCTAAGGAAAAAAGGGAAATAATATTACATTTAACCACCTAAACCGAAGTCATTTCGTTGAACGAAATGACTTCGCTGTTTGTACGACTTAACCAATGACTATGCGATTCTTATACGTTTTGATTTTATGCCTTCTGGGTTTCTCCGTTCAGGCGCAGCAAAATTGGCAAGGAAAATTTGAACAACTGGGCTCAGAACTTCCAACCCCAAATAGCTACCGCAATAGCGCGGGCGCTCCAGGCGAAAACTACTGGCAACAACAAGCCGACTATGATATCGAGGTTGATCTGAATGATGAGACTCAAATGATCACCGGAAAAGAAACCATTACCTATCACAACAACTCGCCTGAAATTTTACGCTACCTCTGGTTGCAACTCGATCAAAACAAGTTGATGCCCGGTAATATGACTGACAAAACAAGTAACAACGTGTTGCGTGATTCGGTCCCTGCAAAATTCCTGGCAGAAGCATTAGGAGGTTATGGATATGAATATGAAGGCGGCTACAACATTAAGTCTGTAAAAGATGCAACTACGGGTAAGGATCTGCCTCACACCATCAACTACACCATGATGCGTGTTGATCTGCCTGCCCCGCTTAAGAAAGGAGAAACTTATAAGTTCTCAGTTGAGTGGTCGTATCGCGAATACGATCGCATGAAGTTTGATGAGCGAGGTGGATACGAGTACTACCCTGAAGACGATAACAGAGTTTACACTTGCGCTCAATGGTTCCCCCGCATGTGCGTGTTTGACGACTATGAAGGATGGCAAAACAAACAATTCCTGGGAAGAGGTGAGTACGCACTTACCTTTGGAAACTATAAAGTGAAGATCACCGTTCCGAGCGACTTCATCGTAGGCGCAACAGGATGGTTACAAAACCCGCAGGAAGTACTGACCAAAGAGCAGCAAGAACGCTTCGCTCGTGCGCAAAAAACTTTCGATAAGCCTGTCTTCATCGTTACTGAAGCTGAGGCCAAAAAGAATGAAAAGTCAAGATCAAAAAAGAAGAGCACTTGGGTTTACCACGCGGACAATGTGCGCGATGTAGCTTTTGCTGCTTCACGCAAATTTATTTGGGATGCGATGGCAGTGAAAGTCGGAGACAAAACCCCCTTAGCACAATCGCTCTATCCCAAAGAGGGCAATCCACTCTGGGAAAAGGAATCGACTAAAGCAATCAAGAACACACTTGAGGTTTACTCGTCAAGAACATTTGACTACCCTTATCCTACAGCGTATTCAGTACACACAGCAGATCAGGGAATGGAATATCCAATGATTTGCTTCAACTACGGTCGCCCGGATAAAAATGGATACTACTCTCAAAGGGTGCTGGAAGGAATGGTGGGCGTAATCGTTCACGAAGTAGGTCACAATTTTTTTCCAATGATTGTGAATTCAGATGAAAGACAATGGACCTGGATGGACGAAGGATTAAATACTTTCCTGGAACATGAGACAATTCGCACGCGCTATGAAGGATTTGACGATACCAGTGGTACACCTCGAGGAATCATTCCCTTTATGAAAGGTGACAAGAGTATTATGAGGCCAATCATGGCGCAATCGGATAATCAGGCAACTAGCTTTGGTCCCAACGGCTACACAAAACCATCCGCTGCCCTGGTATTGCTTCGAGAGACGATCATGGGCAACGAGATCTTCGACAAAGCATTCAAAGAGTACGCTGAGCGATGGGCGTTCAAACAGCCAAAGCCTGCTGACTTCTTCAGAACGATGGAAGACGCATCGGGTACCGACCTTGATTGGTTTTGGCGAGGTTGGTTTTACACCACCGATAATGTAGATGTGACCTTAGATGATGTGAGATGGTTCCAAATGAAAGAGGAACA
The DNA here is from genome assembly GCA_035344095.1 of Cyclobacteriaceae bacterium. Taxonomy (GTDB): domain Bacteria; phylum Bacteroidota; class Bacteroidia; order Cytophagales; family Cyclobacteriaceae; genus ELB16-189. The sequence goes on from DAORAG010000286.1 coordinate 2,295, forward strand.
GATGGACCCTGAAAAGAAAAGTATAACCGTAAAACAAGGTGATCTTACTTCACAGAATAACAGCGGCAAGGCTGATGACTTCAGCAGTGGACCTCAACCATTAACGGTTGAAAATACTCCTGAAGACTCCTACCGTGATTTTAGAAGCAGAATCAATGACAATGCAGTAAAGCAAAGCCTGAAAGGAAAAAATCTTTACGAATTGACTTTAAAAAACACAGGCGGTCTAATCAGTCCAGTGATCATCGAGTGGACCTACAAGGATGGGTCAAAAGAGATTGAAAGAATACCGGCTGAAATATGGAGACTGAATGAAATAGAAGTGAAGAAGGTTTTTATCAAGGACAAAGAGGTAACCAATGTGGTGATTGATCCTAATCGCGAAACAGCAGACGTCAATACAAGTGACAACATCTTTCCAAAGCGGACATCAGACTCTAAGTTTGACAAACTCCGGCAAAGCAACAAGTAGACTCAACTTTCCTCAGGAATCAACAAAACGCAGGCTTAGGTCTGCGTTTCTCGTTTATAGTTATTTCTATATTGGCTACCTTCAAAAAAAATTCAGTTATGCGCATATCCATCATCACTCTCTTTTTGTCGATGGCATTTGGTAGCCTTCTGGCACAACAAGCCAAGTGGCAAGGTAAATTTGAACAGCTGGGACAAATGCTTCCCACCCCAAATTCTTATCGAAATGGGTCGGGAGCACCAGGAGTTGACTATTGGCAACAGCGAGCAGACTACAACATCCAGGCTGAGATCGATGAGCCCAACAACACACTCAACGGAAAGGAAACCATTACCTATCATAACAATTCTCCCGATGCGCTTCGGTTTCTCTGGCTTCAACTCGATCAAAACGTAAATAAAAAAGGCAACGAAGATTTTGGCGGTGCTGTTGCCAGCATACAGGACTCAATCAATACCCTTGCCATGCAGTACCTCGTTCGTCCTTTGGATTTCCCAGCGGGGTACACCATCAAATCAGTTACTGACGCAAGTGGAAAGGCACTGCCCATTACGATCAATAACACAATGATGCGAGTGGACCTCCCACAAGCACTTCAGCATGGTGAGAAGTATACGCTCAAGGTGGAATGGTCTTATCCCATCACGGATCGGAGTTTGTTTGTGTTGTCCCGCGAAGGTTATGAACATTTTCCTGCAGACAACAACAATGTCTATTTGATTGCTCACTGGTTTCCCAGAATGTGTGTTTATAACGACACCGAAGGTTGGCAAAACAAACAATTTCAAAGGCTAGGAGAGTTTGCATTGGAATTTGGTGACTATGACGTGAGTATCACCGTGCCATCGGATCACGCTGTGGCGGCAACCGGGGCTTTACAAAACGCGAAAGAAGTTCTATCAACGAAGGAACAACAACGACTGGAGTCTGCGCGAAGTTCGTTTGATAAACCTGTGATGATCATCACCCAGGAAGAAGCAATACAGAAAGAAAAGTCAAAATCCACGTCTAAAAAGACATGGAGGTTTCAAGCTACAAATGTCAGGGATTTTGCGTTCGCCAGTTCGCGAAAATTCATTTGGGATGCCCAGGCGGTAAAGTTGCCCACCAATACATTGCTCGCCATGTCTTTCTATCCAAAAGAGGGATTGCCCGTGTGGAGCGAAGAATCTACCAAGGCCGTAAAAAATGCTGTAGAAGTATATTCTGAGGCCACTTTCGACTATCCCTATCCTGTGGCCATATCTGTCAACACTTCAAACATAGGCATGGAGTTTCCGATGATCAGCTTCAATGGAGGCAGACCGTCAAAAAATGGAAAGATGAGCGAAGCATCGAAGGCCAGTATGATCACAACCATCATTCATGAAGTAGGACACAACTGGTTCCCCATGATGGTGAGCTCAGATGAACGCCAATGGATGTGGATGGACGAAGGTTTAAATACTTTCCTCCACACGCGTACACTCATGAAACGCTATCCGCAATATCCCCACACTACCCCTGAATCGATTGTTCCTTTTATGAAGGGAGACCAAAACACTTTGCGGCCTGTAATGACCACTTCTGACAATGATTTGCTATCTCAGTTCGGCAATAACTACTACAACAAACCAACAGTGGCACTGACCATTCTTAGAGAAACTGTAGTTGGTGAGCAATTATTTGACGTGGCTTTTAAGGAATAT
>DAORAG010000287.1:0-4442 GCA_035344095.1 Cyclobacteriaceae bacterium
TGGCTCCGTTGATTTTAGAAAAATCAGGAACGAGGTAGTATTCTATCCCTGCCATCGCCCCATCAAGCGTGACACTGCGAAGGATCACTATTAACACAAGCACAAAAAGAATGGGCATCAGAATTTTAGATGCTCTTTCAATGCCCTTTGAAATGTCTTTTGTTACGATCAAAAGATTCAAGCCGATAAAACCAAGGAACAATGGTATTACAACGCCTGGGTTTGCCTGAAATTCAGCGAACGACATTTCGGTGCCAGCCAGTGAGGTGTAAATGTAGCCGATGGTCCATCCAGCGATAACACCATAATAGCTCGTTACAAAAAAGCTGACGCAGAGAGAAAGTATCGCGCCAATGATCCAGAAGTTGTTACTGCCAGTATCCTTAAATGCTCCGATCGGATTTTTACCAGTAAGTCGACCCAGCGCGATCTCATTGAAGAGTAAAGGGATGCCAATCAACAAAACACAGCATAGGTAGATAAAGACAAATGCACCTCCACCGTTTTCACCAGTCAGGTAAGGAAAACGCCAAATGTTACCCAGGCCCACAGCTGATCCAGCTGCCGCCATGATGAATCCAAATTTGGATCCGAATTGACCTCTATTGGCCATAGTACGTTAGGGGATTAAGTGGGGCGAAGATTAGAAATTAAATCTTCAGATTATTTGAAGCGATCAAAATTATTTTTTGCTGCTCAATTGTTGAATTTGATCGGCAAGAATTGCCAATCCTTCGGTAAAGGTATGAGGCTTGTACCCCAATTGTTTTTTTGCCTTGGTGATGTCAAAGCCGGTGGTTAGCGGTCGGGCCGCTGGTTGCTTAAACTTTGTAGAATCGGTAGCGTGAATTAAGGAGGTGTCAAGTTTGAAATATTGTGCTGTCTTAACCGCGATGTCGTACGGAGTCATCATTTCATCTCCTGAAACGTGATAGACTCCGGTAGCTTTTTCTTTAGCTGCCAGGTAACATCCCATGGCCAGGTCCTCGGCTAGCGTAGGCGTACGCCATTGGTCATTCACTACGTTAATTTCTTTACCGTTTTCCAGACTGTTCTTCACCCAGAGCACGATGTTTGACCGACTCAGATCAGAGGTAATTCCATAAACGAGCACGGTTCTAATGATTGTCCATTCAATAGAACTTCGCTTAACCACCTGTTCGCCTGCCAGTTTACTGTCGCCATAATAATTAACCGGTTTGGCAGGTTCTTCTTCTGTTAGCGGGCCATGGCTGCCGTCAAAAATAAAATCAGTTGATATATGGATCAGGTGAGCATTTATTTTTTCGCAAGCTTCAACCAGATAGGCCACGGCAGTTACATTGGCTTGCCAGCAAGCTTCCTTGTCCGTCTCACATTGATCAACTTGGGTCATGGCCGCAGTATTGATGACGATATCAGGTTGATGCCTTTGGAGGCAGTCTATAACATCCTGTTTATTGGTGATGTCCAATAAAGAAAAGGAACCTCTACCGAGAGAAATGGAGAGTTGCTTTCTGGCTGTGGCTACCAGGTCAATGCCAGCGTCAGCGTCAAGAAGCCTGACCAGTTTCTGGCCGAGCAACCCGTTGGATCCGGTGACTAGAATTTTCACTTGGAATCAGGGTACTCGTAACCGTACTCTTTTGTGATTTTCTTTTTAGGCATTTCTTCAACGGTCACCGTAAAGTGAACGTCCTGAAGTGGCCTGTCGGCAGGATCTCTCTGCACAGCTGCGATCTTGTCAATCACCTCAAGTCCCTTAATTACTTTGCCAAACACCGTGTACTCGTCATCAAGGTGTGGGGCTCCACCTACCGTGGTATAGGCATCAATCTTTTCTTGCGAGACATTCTTTCTAACCAGCGTTCCTGTCTCCTTTTCTATTCTAGGGATAAGGCTGAATACCTTGTTTTGGTAGGCCTGCATATCACCGGCATAGTATAGCTGGCTCAACGAGTCATAAAGTGGACGATTTTCTTCTTTTTGCAGCAGCTGCTGTAAGCCACTGTTAAGCTTCATTTGATCCACTGTCAGTTGATCAATGCTGGTTTTTGGAATGACGGTTCCTTGAACGATATAAAATTGACTTCCGCTTGATGCTTTAGTTGGATTTTGTTGATCCCCTAAACGTGCTGCCGAAAGCGCGCCTTTTTCATGGAAGAATTTCGGGTTGAACTCGGCATCGACAGTGTAACCAGGCCCGCCATTTCCAAGGTGCTGACCGGGTTGTGCATTTTTGGAATTAGGATCCCCACCCTGAATCATAAATCCTTCGATAACGCGGTGGAAGATAAGGCTGTCATAAAAATGCTCTTTCGCCAGCTTGATGAAATTGGCTTTGTGCTTCGGAGTCTCATCGTAAAGAATGGCTACCATATCACCCATATCGGTTTTAATAGTAACTACATAATCTTTTTTCTGAGCACAACTCGAGATTAAAGTCAACAGGCAAAACGAAATAAACCATGTAATACGCTTCATGCAGATAAAATTTAACGGGGCAAAGGTATAAAATCTTAAGGGTTCAATAGATCGGAAATTTGAAGCGAGAGACTTACGAAAGTCATTTTTGGGCTTCCATTTCGCTCCAGGTAATAAGAAGCTTGTGACATCAGCTGTGTAGCCTTTTCAATCTTCAGCACATCGAGTACTTTACTGAAATCCTGAATGAACTTTAGTTCTGCGCCACGGGTACGGTTCATTTGTGTGGTGCCGGCAATGGACAGGAGGGATTCCCGCATCATACCTATGCTGTAGTAAAGAATGTTTTGCTGGTTCAGCTTATCCAGTTGATGAAAGTCGTCACCCATCTGCACCAACTGTCCGTAATCTTTTTTGAAGCAGGCCCTCATCCACGTGCCAAAAAATTCCTGATTGATACTTTCTTCACCTTCCTCCGTGAGTTGCATGGCCAGGTTGAGGTCGCCATCGGCAACTTGTAGAATGTTGGTGCGATCTGTTTCAGAGGAATCAGTGTGATCTTTGAGGTATTGGCTTAGTTCATCATCGGTGAGTTGTGGCACCTGTACAAGCTGGGTGCGGGAGAGTATAGTCGGCAGAAGCTGGTCATGAGCATTTGACACGAGAAGAAAATAGGTGTTTTGAGGTGGTTCCTCCAGAATTTTTAGAATGCCGTTGGCTGCGGACCCATGCATGTACTCAGGCTGCCAAATGATCATCACTTTATACTGGCTTTCAAATGACTTTAGCGAGAGGGTCTTTATGATTTCACGACTCTCATCCCGTGAGATCAACGCCTGCTTATTTTCTCCACCGTAATAACTTGTCCAGTTGCTCAGGTTACCGAAGGGTTGCTCTAATAGAAATGCCCGCCAGGATTTCAAAATTTCTGCCTTAAATCGATCGGCATCCTTGTCATTCTTCACATTGCTTAGCGGAAACACGAAGTGAAGATCCGGGTGGATGTACTTCAGGTTCTTGACACAAGCAGAGCAAACACCGCAGGCGTCATCCGGCTGTCGATCCTGACAGTGGATGTAAGTTGCGTAGGCAATAGCGAGCGGGAGATTCAGCGCACCTTCTTTTCCAGCTATCAGTTGAGCATGTGCCATCTTATTAGACTGCACAGACTGGATCAACTTCTTCTTAATAGGCAACAAACCGGGTATGTCGGCAAATCTCATTGGTTAGTTCTTTTTCTCCCAGATTCGGTTTGATGCTGTGGTGTTGAACAGGTGTTCAATAATTTTCTTGTCTGTCTCTTTAAGAGCCTGGTTTCTTCGTGCGAAAACTTTTTGGGTGGTTTCCAACATTTTGTTGAGCTGAAAAGTTGTGAAGCCAGCCGCACCACCCCATGCGAATGAAGGAATGAAATTTCTTGGGAACCCATCACCAAAAACATTTGCACCTACACCCACTACAGTACCCGTGTTGAACATCGTGTTGATACCGCACTTACTATGGTCGCCCATCATAAGACCGCAGAATTGTAATCCTGTATCGATGAATCCACCCTTCCTGTAATTCCAGAGCTTCACACTCTCATAATTGTTTTTGAGGTTTGAAGTGTTGGTGTCTGCACCGAGGTTGCACCACTCTCCAATTACAGAGTTACCAAGAAAGCCATCATGTGCCTTGTTGCTAAAGCCAAAAATAACCGCATTGCTCACCTCTCCGCCAATTTTAGAGTAAGGTCCCACTGTAGTATCGCCTCGAACTTTGGCCCCCATGTTGACATGCGATCCCTCACACAAAGCAAATGGACCTCGGATCAAGGCACCTTCCTGAATCTGAGTGTCCTTCCCAATGTATATCGGTCCATTCTCTGCGTTGAGAACGGAAGCTTTCACTTCCGCACCTGCCTCCACGAAAATATCTTTCCCAATTTCACCATAGATTTTGGTGTAAGGATCATTGATTGATGAGGACTTTCGACCTTTCGTGATCAAAGCAAAGTCACTGCGGATTTGATCTCCATTGTGCTGGAAAATTTTCCAGGC
>DAORAG010000288.1:0-4440 GCA_035344095.1 Cyclobacteriaceae bacterium
CCCCGTCTTTCACCCCACATGCCCCACTCGGGGCATTTTTTATGAGTATTAATCAAACTTCTATCGGTTGAAGGCAAGTCGAAATCCTTTGACTGACTCATCAAATGAGCCGTTGTGATATGCCTTATGTCCGGATACCCAGGTGGAAATAACTCTGGAGTTAAAAGTTTGTCCCTGGAATGGTGACCAGCCGCACTTGGCTAAGATATTTTCCTTGCTTACTGTCCACGGATCATCAAGATCAACAAGCACAAGATCCGCGAAGCAGCCCTCTCTCACAAAACCTCTTTCGTTAATATTAAATAGGATTGCGGGGTTGTGGCTCATTTTCTCCGCAATTCGTTCCAATGAAATGGTTCCCCTTCTGTAAAACTCCAACATGGCAACCAAGCTATGCTGCACTAGCGGTCCACCGGAAGGAGCGCTAAAATATTTATTTTGTTTTTCCTCCCAGGTGTGTGGTGCATGATCAGTAGCGATCACATCTATCTTGTCATCCAGAACGGCCTTCATGATCTCGTTCTGGTCCGCCTTGGTTTTGATAGCTGGATTCCACTTGATCAAGGTGCCCATCCTTTCATAATCACTATCGTTGAACCACAGATGATGAATGCATGCTTCCGCTGTAATCTTCTTGTCCTTCAGCGGTATGCTGTTATCAAAAAGTGAGGTTTCTTTTGCCGTAGAAATATGTAGGATGTGAAGGCGAGTACCATGCTTCCTTGCCAGGTCTACAGCAAATGATGAAGACAGATAGCAAGCTTCTTCGCTTCTTATCTCAGGATGCATTTTAATCGGCATGTTTTCGCCATACCTTTCACGAAAGACTTCTGTGTTTTTTCTGATAGTGGGCTCATGCTCGCAATGGCTCGCAATAATTGCCGGAAAGCGGCTAAAGAATCCTTCCAGTGTTTTTGGGTCATCGACCAGAAGATTTCCTGTAGACGAACCCATGAATATTTTTAATCCGCAGACATTCTGAATATCAGTTTTCATTACCTCATCCAGATTGTCATTAGAAGCTCCCATGAAAAAGGAATAATTAGCCAGTGAATGGTGACGGGCGATTTCGTATTTGTCCTCCAGTAGACGCTGTGTAAATACCGGTGGCACGGTGTTCGGCATCTCCATAAAGGAAGTAACACCACCGGCCACAGCGGCTTTAGCCTCCGTATATATTGTTGCCTTGTGAGTCAATCCTGGTTCACGAAAGTGCACCTGATCATCAATTGCACCAGGAAATAGATATTTACCAGTCGCATCTATTACCTCATTGGCAGATTCTGATTGAAGGTCGCCTCCAATTTTGTCAATGTGTTGGCCTTTAATAAGAAGGTCCTTTTCAGTTACTGCACCTTCGTTTACTATCTTCGCATTTAAGATTAGTGTTGACTTCATTGATTCAAAGATAAGCATTGCGATTTGGAAACGGCAGAGACAAAATCAGCGTGGCAAGATTATAAACTAAACAAGCAGATGCTTCAGGGTATTGCAGACCTTGGTTTCGAGTCTCCTACAGAAATACAGAAGAAGTGTTTCTCCCTGATTCAGGGCGGGCAACAGTTGATTGGTATCGCCCAGACCGGCACCGGAAAAACAGCGGCCTATTTGATTCCATTGCTACAGAAGATCAACTATGCACAAAATGTAGGGCCTCGTGCTTTGATTTTGGTTCCAACCAAGGAGTTGACAAAACAAGTAGCTGATACTGCTATTCAACTTGCTGCCCACACGGATATTCGGATTGTGTCCCTTTTTGGCGGAGTAGGGATCAAGGCCCAGTCAGAACAGCTTGAGCAAGGCGCTGACATTATAGTCGCGACTCCAGGAAGATTGATTGAACTTTATCAAGAGAAGAGACTTACAGCCAAGAATATCAGAACGCTGGTAATTGACGAGGTAGACCGCATGATGGACATGGGGTTCATTCATCAGCTAAGAAGGATATTGGATATTCTCCCCTCAAAACGCCAAAATTTGCTTTTCTCTGCCACTTTCCCTGAGAGGGTCGAAAAACTTTCAGAGGAGTTTTTGGAATTTCCCCACAAGGTGGAGGTGACCCCTCAAGCCACCGTGGCACGGCAAGTGTCTCAGGTTTACTATGAAGTGCCCAATTTCAAAACTAAAATCAATTTTTTGGAGAAACTGCTTTCCGACAAGGAGCATTTTACCAGAGTGATAATTTTTACGCGAACAAAAGAAACTGCCAATAATATTTTCAAGTTCGTTGAGCGGAGAAACTTTGGTCCCGTTAGAGTTATTCACTCCAATAAAGGCCAGAACACACGAATGAATGCGCTTACTGACTTTGGAAAAGGAGGGGTGCGCGTTCTTGTAGCCACAGATGTGAGCGCTCGAGGCATTGACATTTCAAAGGTATCGCATGTAATCAATTTTGATGTGCCTACGCGGCACGATGACTATGTTCATCGAATTGGACGAACAGGGAGGGCGTCAGAAGTAGGGCATGCTATTACGATGGCTACCGAACCGGAGCTGTTTCATATTGCCAAAATTGAAAAGTTGATTCGCGAAAAGATACCGTTAAAAAAACTTCCGTCTTCCGTCACTATTGAGGAGACTCCATTCGAGGAAGCACAGATGATGGCCAAGGCAATTGACAATCAAAGGAGGAGGCAAGATCCAAACTTTAAGGGGGCCTTCCATGAAAAGAAGAGAAACAAAAAACCCTGATCATTTGATCAGGGTTTTTTTATTGCTTGTTAGTTTGATTTTATCCGTTCATTGAAATGAGGAACTCTTCGTTGTTTCGAGTGCCTTTCATTTTTTGCAGCAAGAACTCCATAGCCTCGTTGGAATTCATATCGCTCATGAACTTGCGAAGGATCCAAACGCGCTGAAGCTCTTCTTCTTTCATCAACAGATCTTCTCTTCTGGTTCCTGATGCCGGGACATCAATAGCAGGATAAACACGCTTATTGGATAGTTTTCTATCCAGCACAAGCTCCATGTTACCGGTTCCTTTAAATTCTTCGAAGATAACTTCATCCATCTTTGATCCAGTATCAATCAATGCGGTGGCGATAATCGTGAGCGATCCACCATTTTCCACATTTCTTGCTGCACCAAAGAATCGCTTAGGCTTATGTAATGCGTTGGCATCCACACCACCAGAAAGAATTTTTCCTGAAGATGGAACTACAGTATTGTATGCCCGTGCCAAACGAGTAATAGAGTCAAGCAGGATTACCACATCATGACCACACTCCACCATACGTTTTGCTTTTTCCAACACGATGCTGGAAACTTTTACATGTCGCTCAGCCTGCTCATCAAAAGTTGAAGCGATTACTTCCGCTTTTACGCTGCGGGCCATGTCAGTTACCTCTTCAGGTCGTTCATCAATCAACAGTACGATCAGATAAACTTCAGGGTGATTTTCAGCTATTGCGTTGGCAATTTGTTGCAACAACACCGTCTTACCAGTTTTCGGTTGGGCTACAATCATACCACGCTGCCCTTTTCCAATGGGTGCAAACAAATCCAGAATACGTGTCGACATATTGTCTGGCTTCGTGCTGAGCCTTAATTTTTCCTCCGGGAAAAGAGGTGTAAGGTATTCGAAAGCTACTCTGTCTCGGATTTCCTCTGTAGTTTTTCCATTCACGCTTTCAACTTTAAGAAGCGCAAAATATTTTTCACCTTCCTTTGGCGGCCTGATAAGCCCTTTTACGGTGTCACCTGTCTTCAGGCCAAATAATTTGATCTGTGAAGGGGAAACATAAATATCATCCGGGCTGGCCAGGTAGTTGTAGTCGGAAGAACGGAGGAAGCCGTAGCCGTCCTGCATGATCTCCAATACCCCTTCGTTGGCAATCACGCCATCAAAATCCTTTATTGAATTCTGTGGTTTGTTTTGCTGTTGCTGATGGTGCTGTTGTTGACGGTTGTCGCTGGGCTCAGGCCTCTCTTGTTGCGGTTTGTTTTTTTCTTTGTTTTCGAAAGTGGGCGCTGGAGCCTCTAATTCCGCATCAATTGATTCGAGCAACTCTTCTGAGGAGAGTTCTTTTTCAGCTTTTCCGGCAGGGGCTACATTTTCCCTCTTTCTTGGTCTCATTTTTCTGTCTCCGTTTCCGGCAGATTTTTTTTCGTCAGGTGCAGGACCCGAGATAGCTTGTTGGTCCAGAATTTTGTAGACAAGATCTTGCTTGGCGAGTTTTTTTGCATTCTTCACACCGAGCTGTTCTGCAATTTCTTTCAGCTCTGAAAGCAATCTGACATTCAGGTCGTCAATAGTGTACATGGGGGGTTATAAAATGAAAGGTTTAAAAAATTAAAAGTGATCAAAAGTGTTATCTGGTCGCAAACTCACAAATCAGAACAAAAGTCTGAGTCATTCAGGTTGTCAGGAATTGAAGCTTGTACGAATTGGGTTATCTATATTTCAAGTGGCCTGGGTAGGCCGTAATGACCTTGCAA
>DAORAG010000289.1:0-4426 GCA_035344095.1 Cyclobacteriaceae bacterium
TAAAATGTAATGAAAGTGCTTTGTAGTCAGGCTATTGCACTATTTTTTTCCAGTTCAGATCGGCTTTTGATTTCAGGGATTTCTCGTCTTTATTCCAATCGGTTAGCGTGTTGTTTCCCCAAAAATTATAGAACAGGTAGAGCTTACCATCCACAACTTTAAAGGTCTCCGGATCGACTTTTACCTTTTCGCCAGTCTCTCCCATGGCATAAGCGCACCAGCCTCCGTAAGCAGGCTCATACTGATCGGGGTTAGCCTTGAATTTGTTGAGGTTGGTCGTGTTGGCAAATCGGTAAGTTACGCCCTTATAGACGTACGAGATACTTTCTTTCCCTTCTTCCGGTTTGTTGGAGAAGTAGCTGACGGGATCGTAACCATCAATCGCCAGTGATTTTTTAATATTATAATGTTTTGTTCGGCTTGCCTCTGCTTGCGCAATTGAAAAGCCATGTGCCAACACAATTAGAATAGCGGTTGCAATCGTAGTCTTCATTGAATTTGTTATTCTGATGTTTTGATTGGGATTCAGTGGATCTTCAGCCTGACTCAATTTTAGTCAACTAACGAGTAAAGGATGCTCTTCGGTTCTGTCAAACATTGACAATTGTCTGACAAACTACATTTAATCAGTTGAACTCCCGGAGAATACCCCAAACAAGGTCAGGTTCATAGCCTTTCATAATGGCATACCGGGCCACTTTATCCTTCTTTTTAAAGGCATTGGACTCTTCGATTGCATCCCACTTCTTTGTAATAAGTGTCTCAAGGGTACGCTGGTAATCACTTTGGTCGATTTCATTCAGCCCCTGGCGAATGCATCTGGGTGTAAGACCATGGGCCTCCAATTCACGGGTAATTTTCACCTTACCCCATTTTTTCATCCTGAACTTTCCACCTGCAAATGACTTGGCAAAGCGCTCTTCATTCAGATAACCTTCCGTGATGAGTCGGGTGATAAGATCTTCCACCTGGTTGCGCCAAAGTCCGTAGCCATAGAGCTTGTTTCTTACCTCCTTGTGCGAGCGCTCCTGGTAAGCACAGTAGTGATAAATCTTTTGAAGAGCCTGTTCTGGCGAAAGTCGTTTTTGCTCCACAACCAAAGGTGGCAACTTGCAACTAGTAAGTCAACAAGGGCTTACTTTACAAATCCTTTGGTTTTCAAAATGCTGGTGACAAACTTTCTTTCGTTCTCGGTATTGAAAATTTTGAAAGGCAAGTGAATTAACTGTGCCTTATTCACCATCAGCAGAAAGTAATCTTTACCAATAGATGCACGCTTGATTTGATCCCATTTCATCGGCATGCCTTCACGCGGACTCACTTTGATCATTATTTGCTGGCTATTGATCTCATAAGACAATCTTTCGAAGAGCATCTTGCCTTGCTCCAACTGCGTGACGCCATAAAATTGAATCCACCAGAAGAGAAGATAAAGAGCAGCGCCAATAAATGCGCCAATGAACCACCAGATACTTGCGATCCAAACATAGCCCAGGCAGATCGCGGCCACAATTAACCACACCCACCATTGCTGTTTCAGGATGTTCCTCATTGCCAGCCTTATGTATTCCTTTTTCTCGAGGCGGTAATTTTTTGTTCTTACGATCATGAAATCAGCTCAGTTTTAAAAAACGGTGGGCAAAATTAGCCAGTTTAGGTTGTGCGCAAAAGCTTATTCGAACACTTTCAGGCTTAAATCCAGGCTTCTGACAGAGTGCGTCAGCGCCCCGATAGAAATATAGTCAACACCACTTTCGGCTACTGAGCGAAGAGTTTTTTCAGTTATTCCACCGCTCGCTTCGGTTTTGAACTTCCCTTTAATCAGATCTAGGGCTTGGCGCATGGTAGGCACATCCATGTTATCCAACATGATGATGTCCACACCGCCAGCATCTACTACCTCTTGTACCTCCTTTAATGTACGAGTTTCTACTTCAATCTTAAGCGACTTACCCGTAGCGGCAATATAGTCTTTTGTGTTGCGGATGGCCTTGGCTATTCCACCCGCCATGTCAATATGATTGTCTTTTAACATGATCATATCGTAAAGTGCGAATCGGTGATTCATTCCACCGCCAATGTGCACGGCCCACTTTTCTGCCAAACGAAAATTAGGCGTGGTTTTCCGCGTGTCCATCAGTCTTGCGGAAGTTCCTTCAATGAGCTTGCAAAGTCTTTGAGTATAGGAGGCGATGCCACTCATACGTTGCATACAATTAAGCACAAGTCTTTCAGTGGAAAGTATGGATCGTGCTGAACCGTAGACTTCAAAGGCGGTTTCTCCTCTTTTAATTGAATCCCCATCTTTTTTCTTAAAGGTGATTTTTAATGAAGGATCAAAATGGTTGAAAATGGCTTCAGCCAATTCGAGTCCGGCAATGACGCCATCGTCTTTAATGAGGAGCGCAGCCTTGTTTGTTGTTTTTTCCGGAACTGATGCCAAAGAAGAGTGGTCGCCCTCGCCAATATCTTCTGCCAACGCTGCCTGAATGAAGTGGTTTATGGCTTCATCCGTGACGTACCATGGCCTCATTCTTTTACAAAGCTGATTTCGTGGATAAGATGGACGGACCCCACCTCCTTTACCAGCATCAGCACATTGTAGCTATCCTTGTCGCTAACGTATCGACCGATTGCAAACTGCTGGCCACCTTTAGACGAGCCTTTGTGCACGATATTGAAACTGGTGGGTGGGTGTTTTTTGAAAAAGTCGCGAAAAACAAACTCAGCCTGGGCCTTACTGTAGGTATTTACGTTCCCCTCAATGTTAATCTCGACATTTTGATTCAAATGCTTTGCGATCTCTTTCGCGCTTCCTGTTTTGATAACGTCACGAATGGGATCAAATATAGCCTCCTGTCCAAATGAACTTTGGGCGAAAGCGCAAAGCGCCAGCCAAAGTACTCCTGCAAACAGTGTTCTATTCTTCATGATACAGATTATCTGACCAAAATTATGCCATTAAATGACATCCCAAAAAATAAACAGTACAATCGAAGAACCTAACATTTGTTAAAGATGTAATTGAGTTGGTTAAGAGTAATTATCCTGTCTTGTGGGGTTATATTTGCCACTTATTTGAAGGTTATGGATAAAAAGGTCTTGCTTATGATTTTGGATGGTTGGGGAATTGCTACCAACAAAAAGGTATCAGCAATTGATCACGCCAAAACACCCTATATCAATTCTTTATACCAAAAGTACCCTCATGGTAAGCTGCAGGCATCTGGTCTGGCAGTAGGTCTTCCTGATGGGCAGATGGGAAATTCTGAGGTTGGGCATATGAATATCGGTGCAGGAAGGGTGGTGTATCAGGATCTGGTGAGAGTAAACAAAGCCATCGAGGATAAGGAATTGGATGCAAACCCGGTTTTGAATAGCGCCCTGGCTTATGCCAAGGAGAAGGCCAAGCCGGTTCATTTGATTGGTTTGGTGTCTGATGGCGGGGTGCATTCGCATATCAATCATTTAAAAGCATTATGCACAATTGCCAATCAAAAGGGATTGAGAAACGTATTTGTGCATGCATTTACAGATGGACGTGATACCGATCCAAAAAGCGGACTCGGGTTTTTACAGGATTTGATTGGCCACATGAATAAAACGACTGGTCAATTAGCATCCATAGTTGGTCGATATTATGCCATGGATCGGGACAAGCGTTGGGAAAGGGTGAAGCTTGCCTTCGATGCGCTGGTAAGGGGCGAAGGGCAAAAAGCAACAAATCCCATCAAAGCAATTGAGGAGTCGTATGCAGCGGAGGTTACTGATGAGTTTATTAAGCCAATAGTATTGACATCGCCAGATGGTTCACCTGTAGCGACCATTGAGAAAGATGATGTTGTCATTTGCTTTAATTTCAGAACAGATCGCGGTCGTCAGATTACCATGGCCCTGACCCAAGAGGATTATCCTGATTTTGGAATGCAAAAGCTGCCCCTGTACTATGTTACCATGACAAGCTACGATGACTCATTTAGGGGAGTGAAGGTGATATTTGAAAAAGACAACCTTAACAACACGCTTGGAGAAGTGCTGGCCAATGCGAATAAAACACAGATTAGAATCGCAGAAACAGAAAAATATCCTCACGTTACGTTTTTCTTTTCTGGCGGACGAGAGGAGCCGTTCCCGGGAGAGTCGCGTATTTTGTGCCCTTCTCCGAAGGTTGCTACATATGACCTCAAGCCAGAGATGAGTGCGTTCGATATTCGTGACAAGATTATTCCAGAGCTTGAGAAAAAATCTGCCGACTTCATTTGTTTAAATTTTGCCAACCCTGATATGGTAGGTCACACCGGTGTTTTCAGTGCTGGGGTGAAGGCATGCGAAACAGTAGACCAGTGCAATGAGGCTGTGACCGAGACTGCGTTGAAGAATGGTTATACTACTATTATCATAGCAGATCACGGAAATGCGGATATCA
>DAORAG010000290.1:0-4398 GCA_035344095.1 Cyclobacteriaceae bacterium
TGGTCACTTTGATCATGCCTTTTTTGATCGTAGCGCCTTGCTCTGCCGGGGGCTCTGATTGTTGTTGAGGTTGCTGGCAGCTCGTCAGCAATCCAGCTACCATAAGGGCAAGGACAAGTCTTGTATTCATATAATAGGGGTTGGTATTGGGTCATTGAAGGTAGAAATCGGTGGTTAACAAACCTAATCTGCCACAACCTTCAAATCACCAAAACGCCCAAAATACTTACCTAAGTTAATATTCGATGTTTGAACGTGTTATCTGCCCGCAGTAATGAGGGATTATCCTTAGATAAAGTGGGGAAGTTCTGTAGCTTAATTGTCCAACCAAACCAATAAACCTATGAAAACAATCGTCTTGTGTTGCTTTAGTCTTTTGTTTGCTCTTCAGGCGAGAGCCCAGGTTGCCATAGTCAACTACATGAAAGTAAAGCCTGGCAATGGCAGTGCGTTTGTCAGTAACGAGCGCGAGTGGAAAAAACTACATCAGAAGCGGGTGAACGATGGCAAGATGCTGTCGTGGCATTTATTTGGCGTTATGGGCAGTGGAACCGACAGTCCTTACAACTACATTACCGTTGACATCTATTCGGACATGAAGTCAGCCTTGCAAGGAATTACCGAGGACGAACTGAAAAAAGCGTTTGGTGATAAGTACAATGATTTGATGACTAAAACAGGTGCAGCCCGCGATATCGCTCACTCAGACATATCAAATTGGCAAATGGGTATCACCGGAACACAACCTGACAAGTATTTGCGCGTAAGCAAAATGAAGATTAAGAAAAACGGGTATTTTGAAATGGAAGAAAAGGCCTACAAGCCCGTTCACCAGGCGATGGTAGATATGGGCAAGCTTAACAGCTGGAGTGTTTGGGGAAGGCCGTTCTGGGATGATATGTCGTATGATGCAGTTACTGTCAATGGTTATGTCTCAGCCGAGCAGATGGCCGGCAGCGGCTACAGCGATGATGTCTTTAGCAAAGCGACAACGGGAAAGAAATCAGGCGAATTGATGGAGATGACCAACTACTTTAACACCACCAGCGACTACAGGGACATGGTTCAGTCACAATTGTGGGAGGTGATTGACCAGACTACACCTGCACCTCCCAAGAAGTAGCGGTATTTGTGTAAGTCCAAATTGAATAAGACCTGGAGGCCCGCCATGAACGGGCCTTTGGTTTTATAAAATGTCTCTACCTGGCCAGAGGCTCCCTCGCTTTTTGTTGCCACTCCTTCTTCACTTCTTCGAAAGCCAATCTGAATTTTTCCGTTTCAAAAAGCTTGTTCACAAAGCTGCGCGCGAAAATGCGAGAGATCTCTGAATCGCTCGGGTAATGCACACCAATAATCTCACGGCTGTGCGCCATATCCAGTGCATCTTTGATAAACACATCCTTAAACTCCGGTGCTAGTTCCTGGTAGATGTAGGCATTGATATACGAGTTGGCAGCGTGGCCACTGGGATAAGCTGCCCAATCCGTTTCCTCAAGATTGTTAAGCGCGGGTTCGAGCACGTAAGGTCGGATACGGAGAAAGTGATCTTTGAATGACCAAATGTAATAGCTCGCATCCTGCCATACCGATGCCATAAAGTCGGCCGTGACCGGTAGATCATTCGGGTTGAACCATGAACCAATGGAGCGACCGATGTAAAAGAGATTCCTTCTGTACCGGTCATAATGTTCGTCACCTGGTTTTGTACGGAGGTTGTAATACACATTCGCTTTATACAATCCAGAACGTTCATCATCAGTTGTGCGCTGTTGTTGCAGACGGAGCAGGTAGTTAAGTTCTTCCCGGGTCTGGAGAGAACTATTTGCAGGTGGGTTTGGAATGTTGAACTCTTCCCATTTCACATCGGATAAAAAGATCGGCTTCAAACTGGTTCTGCGCTCTGCCCTGTCCCTGTAGTAGGGATAGTGAAGTGTATCCCAGGAGGCATTGATAGCACGCGGTGCTTTGCTTAGTCGCGACAATTGAGCGTAGTGGCCGCGAGGCTGATCCAATTCCCTGGGTTGCAGTTGCTTGTTCCTTTGACTAAATGCGGCTACGGACAGTAACAACAAGGTGGTGGTAAGTGTGCTCCTCATAGATTGTTTTTTTATCAATGACGGAGTTGTTCAGCAAAAGACGCAGTAAAAATAGTTGCGTCTCAAAATGATGGCGCGCGTTATTCTTTTGAACCAGGTTGGTTCTTAAATGATAAATCAACTAAGACTTAAAAGCAATGAACGATTCAATCATCGAAGGTGGCTGCTGTGGTGGAAGCTGCGGCTGCTAATCTAACTCAAAGCCTCGCCAGGTGCGGGGCTTTTTACATCGCAAAGGCGTAGTTGTATTCGCGAGACTCGCAGTCGCAGGGCTTGCGGTCCTCGCAGCGGATGATATTCCCATAACCATCCGTCTCTATCAGATAAAGATCTTCCAGCTTATCACGCAGCTTCTTTCTTGCACGCTGTACGCGTGACTTTGCACCGGAATAGGAGATGCCCAATGTATCCGCCAACTGAGTCTGTGACAAATTTTGTTTGTCGGTAAGTACCAGTGCCTCACGGTATTTTTTGGGTAATGTGTCCACGAGTACATTAAGGCAGTTGGCCACACATTCGTTGAGCACATGGGTGTCCTCACCCTCCCACTGCAAGTCGTTGGGATTAATTTGTCGGGACTGCTTTCTGAACTGATCAATAATGCTGTTTCGCGCGACCTGAAACAGCCATCCACTGACTTTATTGTAGTCCTTAACCTTGCTGCTATTGGCATGAAGTTTAATAAAAACGTCCTGCACGATATCATCCGCCAAATCCCGGTCTTTCACCTTTCTCTGAATGAATGACTTCAACTCTTTCTGAACTTTATTCCAGCTGTTGTAAACAGATGCATCCATAGGGTGTAGTTATAATTATACGATAGGATGACGAGGAGGTGTCATGAAAGACGCAAAAACTGCTCAAACTATTTGAAATCCACCAGATTTTGACCGTTTGAGGGACTTCAATCGGTAGATCAGGGGGCAGATCCAACCGGTAAAGATGACGAAGCCATCATAAGATTTGACATCAATCAGATGGCCAAAATGTTTATTTTTCCGAATCCCATGGAGGCAATAGCAAAGGTGAGACCTAATATGGAAGCAAGGGCAAAGACCTTGTATGAGCGGATTATGATCCTGGCCATGATCCTCGCCTTTGTTCATTTTGCCGAAGACTTTATTTATGATACAAGGGAAATCTGGGTGACCGACTTGTTGGTGCTGGTCTCCGCTGTGTTCAGCTATTTACTTCACAGGCGGGGCTACGAGTTACCGGCAAGAATCATTTCCTTTATTCTGATTACCGGAATGATCACCTACTTCGCAGTGGGCACGCATGCACGCAACGGCATACAATGGCACTACCTTTCTATCATTGTTATTAGTCTTGTTATTTTTTCCAATCGCTATCGGTATGTAGGCATACTGTTCGTATCGTTTGTTTACCTCATTCTGATTGTTCTTGAAGTCAACCAGTATGAGTTGGATTGGTTCCCTACCATCGGAGAGACAGAGCGAAGTACCCTTTCAGTGATCATCAACATTACCAGTGCGGTGCTGGTTTTGGTCTACGCAATTGTTACACTGATGCTGGGAAGCGAAGCCTATGAGGAGCAGATTTCAAGGCAGGTTGAGGATGTCAAAAAGCTGAACAAGGAGCTTGATAGCTTTGTCTATAGTGCATCACACGATCTGAAGGCGCCACTTGCTTCGCTTCGGGGTTTACTTTCGCTTGCACAGCAAGAGAAAGATGCATCAATGGTCAAACTCTATTTTAGCAAAATGGAGGCCACCATCACGCAGTCCGAAAGTTTCATCAAGAACATAACCGACTACTCTAAAAATGTCCGCACCGATTTGAATCCGGTTGCCATTGAGCTTCAACCCCTTATCGAAGACTTATTCAGCAATCTGAGTTTTGTGAATGGGCACGAGGATATAAAGCTTCATCTGCAGCTGGAATGCAAGACCATCGTGGCGGATGGTAATAGAATGCAGGCAGTGCTTGGCAACCTACTGAGCAATGCATTAAAATACAGTGACCCCGGCAAACCAGAACGGTGGATCAAGGTCACCTCGCGGGAAGATGGTGAAAAGTATTACCTCACCGTAGAAGATAACGGAATTGGTGTATCACCGGAACACCTGCCACACTTGTTCGAGATGTTCTACCGGGCGAGTGAGCAGTCAAGTGGATCGGGACTTGGATTATATATTGTGTCCGAGTCGCTGCAGCGCATGGGGGCCAGTATCAAGGCTGAATCGGAGCCGGGTCAGGGAACGAAGTTTCAAGTACAGATTCCAAAATAGAAGTTACAGAATTAGTGGGCCTTGATCAGAACATCCGTAGGAATGTTCAG
>DAORAG010000291.1:0-4390 GCA_035344095.1 Cyclobacteriaceae bacterium
AAAATCCAGATTACAAAGCTCACGTTCAGCCGGTGCGTATTGAAGAGACCGATGAGGGTTTTTATTTTCTTTCAGAAATGTACGAACCTGTGTCATCCAATCCGCGACCCTATTGGAACAACTATTACAGCCCTTATTATGGTTATGGATTTACCCCATACAGCTATAATCCATTTTTAAACCGCTACTCCAGCTCTCCATATTCAGTCAACTCAATGGACGACAATAGCACGACCAAAATGATTGAATCGGTACTTTTGCTCTTCGACAATCGGGGCAAGGTGCTTTGGGATAACAGTCTAAAATTCATCGATGAAAAGAGATACTCGCTGGAACAGACCTCAGATTTTATCGTAAAGGATAAACTCGCTTTTATCGGCTACAAAAAAGAGCAAGAGATATTTGCCAGTGTTGGGTCGCAATCCACACAACATGAGAGCGACACACTGAATGTTCCTCAGCTCAAAGATTCAGATATCGTGCGTTACGAAACGGAAGAGGATACGGGAATCCGATTTTGGTATAAGGATCATGTTTTTGTGTGGGGCTACCAGTCACTTAGAGATCAGGAAAAGCGCGGAGACGATCCCATCCGATATGTATTTTATATAAGCAAGTTTGAAGCCGAGTAGTGCCATATTGACAATTGCGATGCTGCTGACCAGCATCATTTCAATTGCTCAGGTCGAGCAGATTGACCGTTTTGAAATCGCTATTAACAATGATGAGATTTCAGATTTTCATACCGTTTCTGCAGGCGAAAGCGGGCTGATGATTTACCGAAGGATCTTCGAACCGCGAGCGGATAAACTTGAGATCATGCGAATTGATACCGCCTTACACGAGGTATGGAAGCAGCAGGTTGAAATTGCCAAGGACCTTGTTGCCGTAAGCTCTGCTGTTAAGGACAATATTCTTTTTATTCTCTTCCGGAATGCTGCGTTGCGCTATGGCGATTTTCACATTGCAGCAATATCGGTTGTCGATGGCGAATCATTGGTTTACACCGTCAAAAATCTCATACCTTTTCAACCCTCTGAGTTTGTCATCACAAATACTGCGGCACTGATTGGCGGTTATTTCAACTATAGGCCTCTTATTGTTTATTTTAATTTCAGCACTCAGTCATCTAAAATACTTCCTGGTTTCTTCAATGAACCTGGTGAGCTAACACAGGTAAAAACATATGACGATGGCACCACGGATGTCATTGTGAGTACAGACAACTACGATAAAAAGAAGTGCCTTTGGATTCGTAACTACAGCGATCAAGGTGAAATTATTAAAACGACAATTTTACAGCCAGAGGATAAAAAGAACCTGATCTTCGGCAGATCAATAAAAGTAGACGATGAGCAACTGGTAGTAGGTGTGTTTGGCAGGTTCAAAGAATACTCGCGGGGTCTCTTCATTGCGCGAATCACGCCCACTGGCGAGTACAACATACAATATCACGACTATGCCGACTTCGAACACTTTTTCAATTATATGAAGGCAACCAAGGAGAAGCGTGTGATGGGCAGAATAGAGCGAAAAAAGGTTAAGGGGAAGAAAGCAAAATTCAATTACCGGTTTGCTGTCCATGAAATCATCAAGGCAGGGGATGAATTTGTCATGTTAGGGGAAGCGTTCTATCCCCAATACGCATACCCGAACGGGGTTATGTACCGAAATGGAATTCCACAAATGTACAGCCACTCATTCAATAGAGGCGGGTACACGCTGATCGGCTACCACTATACACATGCGGTGGTGATTGGCTTTGACAAAAAGGGAAATCTCACCTGGGACAACAGTTTCGAAATCAATGACGTCACCACCCCAACGCTTAAGCAGTTTGTGAAAATTCAGCCCCTGGACGATAAGATACTATTGCAATATGTATACGAGAATAAAATCAGAACCAAATCCATAAAAGATTCAGAAATTATTGAAGGCAAATCTTTCGACCAGATCAAATTGCGGTTTGCCGATGACATCCTTCGTGATGAAAAGACTACCTCCAGCACACTAGAATACTGGTACGATGGTCATCTGTATGTGAGCGGAATTCAGCAGATCAAAAACTACAGGGAGATAAAGGTGAGCGCCAACCGAAAGGTTTTTTTCGTAAACAAAATCAACTATAAATAAGGGTTCAGCGCAATTTTAGTATCTTCGCGCTCAGGCCTATGCAGAAGAAACTCATTCTCGACTCTGATCTGCTTGATATCACCCTGAATCGGCTTTGCCAGCAACTTATTGAAACCCACGATCAATTCCAGAATACGGTCATCCTGGGACTTCAACCTCGTGGTATCTACCTTGCCGAACTCATTCACCAAAAGCTTGAGAAGCTTACAAAATCGAATATCCCTCTCGGATACCTGGATACTACGTTCCATAGAGATGACTTCAGAAGAAGGGACACTCCTGCAAAGGCAAGTGAAACGAAGGTCCCATTTGTAATCGAAGGCAAAAACGTTGTATTGATAGATGACGTCCTTTTTACCGGCCGCACAGTTCGGGCGGCAATGGACGCCATGATAGCGTTTGGTCGCCCCGCCAAGGTAGAACTTCTTGTTCTGGTAGACAGAAAGCACAACAGGGATTTGCCCATCGCAGCAGACTATGTAGGCAAATATGTAAACACCATAGCCTCGCAAAAAGTATTGGTGGAAATGCAGGCGAAAGGCCATAAACACAATAGGATTTGGTTAGTCAACCAGGATTAGCACTATGTCGAAGATAAGTCAACCGCATCTGCTCGGAATCAAAAACATCACCACCAAAGACATTGAACTTATTTTCGAAACAGCTGCCAACTTTAAGGAGATTATTAATCGACCTATTAAGAAAGTTCCCTCGCTAAGGGATGTCACCATCGCCAATATTTTCTTCGAAAATTCTACTCGAACAAGGCTATCATTTGAACTAGCTGAAAAAAGACTTTCCGCAGATACCATCAACTTCACCGCCTCTAATAGCTCTGTAAAAAAAGGAGAAACGTTATTGGACACCGTCAATAACGTGCTTGCAATGAAGGTTGACATGGTAGTGATGCGACACGCGAGCGTAGGAGCACCTCATTTTCTCTCAAAACACATCAAAGCCAACATCGTGAATGCCGGAGATGGCACTCATGAGCATCCCACCCAGGCCTTGCTTGACACGTTTTCAATTCACGAAAAACTCGGAACGCTGGCTGGAAAAAAAGTGGCAATCATTGGCGATATTTTACACTCCAGAGTTGCGTTATCAAACATATTCGCACTTCAGAAACTCGGGGCCAAAGTGATGGTGTGCGGCCCTCCCACACTACTACCCAAGTACATCTCAAGCTTGAACGTGTCAGTGGAGTATGATGTGAAAAAAGCACTCGAATGGTGCGATGTGGCAAACGTGCTTCGAATTCAACTGGAACGTCAGCAAATAAAATATTTTCCCTCCTTACGTGAATATTCGCTTTACTACGGCATCAACAAGAAGCTGCTGGACAGCCTGAAAAAAGAAATTATCTTGATGCACCCGGGTCCAATCAACCGGGGTGTCGAATTAACGAGCGATGCTGCTGATTCTCACCATTCCATCATTCTCGATCAGGTGGAGAATGGTGTGGCTGTTCGTATGGCCGTTCTGTATCTGCTGGCAGGCGCTGCTGGGTAGCTTTTGATTACAAGCTGTTTTCAGGGAATTTTTTCCCACCTCGTCCGGTCGAAATTAGTAACTTTGTAGCCCTCTAATTTCGACATCATGATCTACAATTCTATTATAGAAACAATCGGTAACACCCCCTTGATCCGGCTGAATAACCTGTCAAAAGGAATAAAAGGGACCATCCTGGTGAAGGTGGAATACTTTAATCCCGGCAATTCGACCAAGGATCGAATGGCATTGAAAATGGTGGAGGATGCAGAGAAAGCGGGAATATTAAAACCTGGTGGCACCATCATTGAAGGAACGAGTGGGAATACAGGAATGGGCCTGGCGCTAGCTGCCATAGCGAAGGGATATAAATGCGTATTCACGATGGCTGACAAGCAATCGCAGGAGAAGATTAACATTCTAAAGGCTGTTGGTGCGGAAGTTATTGTGTGTCCAACCAATGTTGAGCCGGACGATCCCAGATCCTACTATTCGGTAGCAAGGAAACTCAACAAAGATATTCCCAACTCATTTTATCCAAACCAGTACGATAACGCCTCCAATGCCAAGGCACATTTTGAAACGACTGGGCCCGAAATATGGACTCAAACTGGTGGAAAAATAACTCACTATGTGGCGACTGTTGGTACCGGAGGATCGATGTGCGGAACATCAAAATACCTGAAAGGTCAAAACAGCGATATCGTCAGTGTAGGGATCGATACTTACGGTTCGGTTTTTAAGAAGTACAAGGAAACTGGCGAAT